>JBHPJW010000109.1:0-6443 GCA_042567505.1 Fibrobacterota bacterium | reverse complement strand
TCGGGCCTTTTGCCCCGGCGCGGGGTTGCCTACGGGGAATGGGGACATCTCAACATCAACAGCAAATATCTGAAAGTCCGCCACAGCATTAATTTTGATACGCGGGAGGTGGTAATCACCCGCTATGTAAAAGTTGAAGGTGCAAAAGATTCACTGGCCATTCATGACGCCTACTACCGGGAACTGGGCGCCTACGCGATGGAATTGAACGAGCTTGCCATGTACAGGTTCTGGTTAAACCAGTTCATAGGCCGGACAGAGGCCGAGGCCGGCGGCGGTACAGGTTCTTTTTTACAATGGGAGCTTCCGGTTAATGTTCCGGACTGGATGAAGAGGTTCGGGGCGGACAGGCCAAAGCTTCAGATTAACGGCTCCTACAAGGTCATCGTGAAGGGAAAAAGCATTCGAAAGCCCGGCATAAGAAAAGACAACTGGTTTCCCTCTTTCCATATGGACAACAAGCCCTCTTTCTCCGTGACCGGGTCCATAGGAAGGCTCATTCACATCGAGATAAACAATGAAGAGGGATTCGGAACCAGTCTGAAAGACCAGCTCAAGATATCCTATCGCGGCGAGGGTGATGAACTGGAGGATAACATCATCCAGGAGGTGGAATTCGGAAACACCTCGCTTGCCTTGACCGGAACAGAGCTCACAGGATACACCGAAAACCACAAGGGCCTGTTCGGCGCCAAGATGAGGATGAAATTCGGCAACTTGAATGTCACCACCATCGCATCGTCTGAGGGCGGCTCTCAGGAAAGACAGACCCTCGGCGTGGGGGAGGAAGAAACAGAATACACCCTGGAAGAGAAAAACATGTCCCTGTACAAACATTTTTTTCTGGAACTGGCGGATAGAAACGCTTACCAGGATTCCTCAGGCGATGCCGGTGTGGGTTCTCTTACTTATCGCAGGGATAAAGCCAATGTCCGCCCGGAGGTATGGGTATCCACCACATCCACTACCATAGACAATATTGAAGCTAAACAGGCGACGGCCATCGCCTTAAATTCCGACAGTTCCCTGAGCCAGGAGGTCCAGGAGACCAACCGGTGGCTGCGTCTGGAGTTTGGCAAGGATTTTGTCTACAATCAGTACCTGAGGATGCTTACGGTGTTTTCCGGAAGGCAGACGCTGGCGATTGCGGTGAGATGGGAAGGGGACCCGCTGGAAAAGCGAAGCGGCATCAGGTTTTCCAGGGAGCTTTCTTCCGCCAAATTAGACACTATCATTATGATAAAGAGCAGCAACGGCGCCCAACCGGACATTCTGGACAAGCTCATGTGGCGTCATGTCTACAGTATCGGAAAGGTGTCTGAACAGGACAGGGACAAGTTCAGTCTGAAGGTCGTCGATGATCAGGGCAGGCAGACCCTGGAAGGAAAGAACCTTACCACGATTCTGGGATTGACCAAAGAGGCGGGCAGCCCGATAATGGCCTATGATGACGGGGATATTTTTGATTTTGATAACGGTTTGTTAATAATGCCCTGCCGAACCCATGACACGTCCTCCCTGACTGACGGCAACTGCCTTACCCCCTTTAAAAGAGTAAACAAGGAAGTGAAAATATATGATGAGCCCGCCGATGAGATACGCGACCTGAATTCCAAACACAAGTTCACCATTGTGGGGAAGAGGAGGAAGTCCACCTTTGACGTTACCCAGACCTCCCACTCTGTGAGCGGTTCGGGCTGCCTGGACATCACGCCGGGAACGGAAAAATTAATACTCAATGGGTCCACGGAATTGATGAAGGATGTTGATTATGAAGTTCTCTATGAAGTCGGCCAGATTACCCTCTTGTCGTTAAGGGCCAAGGATCCCGGCGCCAAAATCGAAATTACCTATGAGTGTACCCCCCTTTTTCAGATCCAGGACAAAATCCTGCTGGGCACCAGGCTGGAGTACGATCTTGACGCCATTTCCGAAGGGAGTATTCTGGGGGCTACGTTCCTTTACAAGAGCCAGAGCACTACGGTAAAACGGCCCCAGTTGGATAATGAACCCTTCCGTCAGTTATTATGGGGCGCCAATACAGAGCTTTCCGGCAAGCCCGGCTGGATGACCAGGGCGGTTAATAAAATACCCCTGGTGAATACCGAGTCCCAGTCAAGGACAAACCTGCAGCTGGAAGTGGCACAGAGCTATTATAACCCTAACCCCAAGGGCACCGCCCTTCTGGACGATTTTGAAAACAGCAAACAGGAGTTTCAATTTCCTTTGAGCATATACAGCTGGCACAAGTCCTCGCCTCCCGGGAATGATCCTCAGGAAGCGATATTTGTTGACGACTTGTATTACCAGCATCAGGGTGAATTTATCTGGCATTCAAATATCCTGGAGCAGTTTTCCGGCATTTACGGCAAGACCAATAACAGCCGGACTGATAACCGGGAGCAGCGGATTTTAAAATTCATTTTCCGTCCAAATGACAATTTGCGGGGCCGTTCCTGGGGAGGGGTGATGCGAGGCCTCACCTCCGGGTTGCGCAACCAGTCGCGCAAACGGATACTGGAAGTAGTGGTGCGGGGAAGGGAAGGCCGCCTGAACATCGATTTCGGAAAAATATCGGAAGATATTTCCATTGCCGGACATGAACCTAACGGGGAGCTGGACGCTGAAGTCCAGCCTGGAGAATTCACCAACCAGGACGATTACGGTCTGGACGGTCTGGCCTCCGGAGAAGGCGAAACCGGTCAGCGCTGGGAATGCAAACCCAGCTGTTACGCTATCCCCTTTCCGGCGGATCACAGCGATCCCGCCCGGGATGACTGGGAAGAACCCAATGAAGGAGAGACAGACCCTTCCCGGAGAGTTAACGGGACAGAGGGAAACAATCAGGGATCGGGAGGAATAACTTATGACACTGAGGATATAAGCAGAAACGGCATCCTGGATTTAAAGAACCAGTATGTGCGATACACGGTGGATCTGGGGGAGGAATGCCAGGTTTCCCAAAATTGTGAGCCCCTGGTGAACGGCTGGCGCAAATATCAAATACCGCTCTATGAATCGGAAAATTATGAGATAATTGCCGAGGAAAATCTGGATCTGACAGCTATCCTGCAGAACATCCAGGTGACCCGGATGTGGATGGGCAGCCTTCCCAATGGAGTGTCGCAATCCGAACTGCTGCTGGCCAGGGTAAGCCTCATCGGAAATTCCTGGGAAGAGGCCAATAGAAACCGGGATTATGAAATTCCATCCGGCTACTATATCACTGATGACATATTTATCTCTCAGCCGCCGGAAATCGCTGACAGCAATTTTCTCCGGGTCCAGGTCATCAATAATAGAGAAGAAGATGTCTACGAACCGTCTCCCAATACCAAAATAGAAAGGGATCCCGAGACGGACGAACCATTCCGGGAGCAATCACTGGTCCTGAGTTACGAGAACCTTCATCCGGGTGAAAAAGTACATGCCACCAGGCTGTTCACGGGCCAGAAAAAGGATTTAACCATGTACAGCAGGATGCTGATGGAAATTCACCCTGAACAGCCGGGAGGAATTACTCAGAACAAAGTAAGTCTGGCCCTGCAGATGGGCAGGGAAGAGGGAAATGAGGAGTCAGTGAATTATTATGAGATAAAAATCAGTATGGACACCAATAGCGCCACGTATCAGGGTGTGTATGATGATGCCATCCAGCAGGCAAGGGGCGAGGAGGAGGCCCGGACCCAGGTTCATCACGAACTCTGGAACCGGCACGCCATAGAAGTGGACCTGATCGAGCTTTCCGCAATTAAAAATGACCCCGGCTGGGACGTCGACAAGGGAATAAGCAGGAGATTTTATCACCCTGGCCGCGGGGACTCTTCCCTTACCATTTCCGTGACCGGCGATCCCTCCATAGCCGACATCAACTGGATGAGGCTGGTGGTGGAAGTGGATTCCGGCGCAGGTGAATTACAGTCCGGACAGATTTGGATAAATGATCTCCGGCTGGAAGGGGTCAACAAGTCCCTGGGGACCAGCCTCCGGGCTTCCTTTCAAACCGACTTCGCGGATTTTGTCACCTTGTCCGGCAACATAAAAGCGTCCAACGGGAGCTTTGTGACTATGACCGAGCTGGACAGGGCGAACAAAAAAACCCCGGCGAGTTCCAGTTCACAATTGAATTATAACTCGAATGTAAGCCTGTACGCCAATAAATTCCTGCCCGACCAATGGGGAGTCGCCATACCCTTGAGCCTGCAGTACAGCGGCAGCATCAGCAGGCCGTATACCAAGCCGTTTTCTGACGTCAGGCTCACCCACACGGATTTGGCTGATTTCTCCCATGACGTTTTAAACAGGGAACTTTCCACCGAGAACCGGTTTGAAGATTTGGACGCCAGGAAGTCCAGGCTTTTTCAGACCAGGACAGCTTCGGAGGTGTTTACCGCCAGTTACAAGAAAGACAGGCGTTCGGAAAACTACCTGACTCAGATTCTCCTGGAGAGGCCCGGTTTTGAGTACGCCTACCGGTTAAACAAGTTTGCCAGGCATAACGTAGAAGATACCACCACCAATTATACCAGCAAACTGGTTTATAACCTGTCCCCCTTCAGCCCGTTGAGTTTTTCCCCGTTTTCCTTTTCCAGGGGCTGGTCAAAAACTCCCAAGTTCATTGCTGACTTCAAGGTTTCCCCTCTGCCCGAAAGGTTGAACCTCACCCTGGCGGACCTCTCGTTTAAGAAATCAAAAAATGTGAAAAACGAAGACATCACCAGGGTTCAGCCTGATGTGATAGAAAAAGAGTATGAGGTGGATCTCAAGCACGGGCTGGACATGGGATGGAGGCCCGTTGGTTTCTTTAATTTCACCTACCGTATTGATGTGGACAGGGATTTTGATGATGTGCACCGTGAATTCAGCAGAGAAAGGTTCTTTTCCGGGGCAGGGGCAGGGATCGTGGCCCACAGGCTTGTGTTTTATCTGGACAGCGCTTCCAAGAAGTTGCCGGAAGTATATTCAATCCTGGAAAAGGAAAGAAACAGGATCCAGAACTTTACCGCGGATTTCAGTCCCAGGCTGATTACCTGGCTGCCGTTGGGGGCGAAATTCAATTCCGGGTACAAGCATACCCGGGCCGAAGAAAGCGCCCACCGCGGCAGCACGCAGGATGAAAAGATCCCGGAGCACTTTGACGCCGGCAGCAACCACGATATCAAGTTCAACGCCGGTCTCAGGCTGTCGACCCTGTTTTCAAACCTGAAAAAATCAACCAAATCCATGAAATGGTTGTCCGGAAGCATAGAAAAAACCAACAAGGGCCTGAATAAACTGAAATTAAAGAACATCGACGCCAACTATTCCATTTCCCATAAGTATAACGGCGAGGAGTTCATGCTGGAAACTTTAAACGCCAGGGACATATCGCCTCTTGCTTTTTATGCCTACCAACTGGGTTGGATTTACGACCCCACTGTTTTTTTTAATTACAGCGACTTTAAAAAGCAGGTAATCCTCGGCCAGCCGGATCCCCTCTATATGGATTACCTGTCCCGGCCCATGGTTTTACTGAGCCCGACCTCTATGAGCCACAGTATTAACCGGACAGCCGATATACGAACGGGACTGACTATTCCGGTCCTGGATTTAAACCTCACCGGGACCGTGAAATGGAGCAAGGGTTATGTTTTAAGCAGGGATTATACCTATGCGGCCTCAAATGATACCACCTTGACCTGGCCTGACTACTCATTAAACGGCAGGTTCCTCAATTTCAGCAGGAAAATCCCTTTTTTAAAAAAGAGGTTCCGGAGCGTTTCTACAAGTTCCTCCTATAACTACAGCAAGCAGAAGAAATTCAACCTGCTTTCCAGCGGACAGGAAACCATCACCACATCCCACAAATTCAATCCTCTGTTCAAGCTTTCCGCCACGTCAAAAAAGAATGTCCGTTATGAAAACAACATCAATTACAGCACCTCCCTGGAAAGAGTATTTGACAAAACCGCCCGCGGAGATAATGTTCTGGTACCGAGTTATCATGATTCCGCCACGTATTTACCGGCTTTTATCAGGAGCGGGAATAAATCGGAGACCAAAACCATGGGCATCAGCGATGTGTTCACGGTTTCCTATGATGTTCAGACCAGAAAGGGCGTCCAGTTCTGGCGCTGGTATATCAAACTTGAGAATAATCTAAGGTTAAAGGGCACCACAGAAATCAGCTGGAACGAGAGGATTCCGGTTATCACACAGAACCAGGTGACCACCGACACTCCTGAGTTGGAGGAATTGCGGTTTAAAATACGCCCGGAAGTGGCTTATAATTTCACCAGAAAGATGGACGCGTTATTTTACACCCAGTATGTCCGGGCCCAGGAGTTTCATACCAAGGATGAGGATGTCACCCATGAGATTGAAGTCCATGGGGAGTTTACCATGCGGTTTTAACAGCTCCTGAGGAACGGTTTCCCTTCTCTTTATGGAGAAACCGCGGCTCA
>JBHPJW010000108.1:0-6839 GCA_042567505.1 Fibrobacterota bacterium | reverse complement strand
GTAATCGATGATGGCTTCTACCTGGCGAATATCCTGTTCAGGAACCTCCTTGCCTCGGGCAGAATTCTTGATCAGTGGGACTTTGTTGACGGAGACAGCATTTCAGTTATTGTTGACTCATTAAAAAGCAGCCATGGGGCCAATGTCTTATCGGTTATTGGCGGAGAATTTCCTGAACTTTTCACCGGTGTCGCCTTCCATGCGCATTTTCTGTTATACAGGGCCGAGGATGGAGAATCGGAATATTTCGTAGAAGAAGACTTCGTAGCTGCAGCCATAGAAAGGTCAGTGGCAAAAGGCGCCCGTATAATCAATATAAGTCTTGGTTACCGTTATGATTTCGATACGCTGCCTGACCATCCCTACAGTTATTTCGACGGTAGAACAGGCCCTGCTTCAAAAGCCGCTCTTGGCGCTGCAAAAAGAAACGTGCTGGTGGTGGCATCAATGGGAAATGAACATTCATATCACCCTGAAGAGCCAAATATGACCAGTCCGGCTGATGCCGACAGCATACTCTCTGTTGGTGCTATGAGAGATGATAATTCGGCCTGCGGCTTTTCCTCGCGGGGACGGACTTTTGATGGAAGGCTAAAACCGGAAATTTCCGCACCGGGATGTCCTGTCCCAGTATCTAATTCTTCCACAGAAAGCGGTATCGCGTGGTGGAATGGAACCAGTTTTGCGGCCCCTATGGTATCCGGGATTGCGGCCCTTGTTTGGCAGGTGAATCCCGCCGCCCACGCTCAGGACATCCGCCAGGCAATCACCATGTCCGGCAACCGGAGCAACCAGCCCGACACCATCGTTGGTCATGGATTGGTAAACGCCATGCGGGCTATCCAGAACCTGCTGAATGAACCTTATGTGAACTTTACCCTGCCCGGAGTCATACTCGCCGCAAAAAGGAAATCCTTTACCATCGGTATCCTGACCGTGGGACAAAGCCGGCACAAATATTTTTATACAATAAAGGGGCAGAGAAAAGCTGTGTTTTCCGGGGAAGGATTAGGTTATGGAGATGAGATGGTGTGGACTCCCGGACACGACCTTGCCTACCAAGTGCTCTTTATGGTAGACCGTTAAAAAATATTGCGATCCGGACTACGGATATTCTTGGATCCGGCGCTCAGGAGTCCATAGCCATGAAGTTTATCTGCCAAGCCAGACCCTTAATCCTGTCTGCAGATTCATTGAACTTTTTAATACCGAAGGCATCAAATTTCCTGGTCTATTATAAGTATTTAAGGGCTAAAAATCCTCCAAAAAGAAGCACTACAAATAAAATAGCCAGCAAATTAAAGTATTTATCAATAAATTCCTTTACAGGATCACCGAAATAGCTGAGCAAACCGGCAACCATAAAAAACCTTGCGCTCCTGCTCAAACACGAAGCGAAAAGGAACATTCCGAAATTAAGGTCAAAAGCACCGGCGGATATGGTTATAACCTTGTAGGGCAGCGGAGTAAAACCCGCGGTAAACACTATCCAGAAATCATAGCTGTCATAAAGTGCCTTTACCTGGATGAATTTTTCCTGGGTGAAACCCGGAATATACTCAAAGAAAAATAACGCCAGACCGGAGAATTCTGCTCCCGACCACCACAATACCTGCCCTATCCAGTATCCGAAAAGCCCGCCCAGCACTGATCCGATACTGCAATACAGAGCAAAGAGAAACGCTTTCTTCCTGGCGCCAAGGCACAGGGGCATCAGTAAAACGTCTGGAGGGACTGGAAAAAAAGATGATTCTGCAAAGGCAAGCACAATAAGCGCCGGTCCGCCGTATGGTTTATCAGCCAAGGCGATGACCCAATCATATAGGATTCTTAAATATTTAATTTTTGTCCTCCATCGTTAATTATTTGCGGCCTGAATATACATGGAAGTAATACGAGATCCGGAAATTCCCGTAGGCGGTAGGGAATATTGGCTGGTTAAAACTGTCCCACCGGCCCCTTCCGGATTCTTTTCAGCATAAAACTGCATTACCAATATACTCAGACGCCGGGTTTCTGCATACCTAACCTCATTAACTTCTGCCGCTCCGAAGGTCTTGAAGCTTGGCTGCATAAACAGGACGACCGTGACACCCTTCTCTCAACCGCAACTCACAACTAAAAAAAAATATTCCTCACATTCTCCACTACACCCTTAAATATTACTATTTGTCACCAATGATTCTTGCTTTTTTAGTAAGTACGCCCTATTTTCAAATAAATACCGGAAAACATTACGCACAGTTACGAAATTGTAAAGGCCGGAAAACAATCTTTTGAGAAAATGCGCGACATAAGGATAATAATCCCGCTGGTTTTTGCCTCTGTTTTCTTTGGAATCAGCACTTGTTCTCTTAACCTGAAAGATCCTGCCAGGGAAATCCAGGAAGAAATTGATAAACCATATCCCCTGACCTTCGAGGCCGTTGTAGGCTGCTGGACAGTGGGGAGTGTCCTGTCCGCTGAAGGGGCTGAAATAACTGATGTTAATACCACCATCACCCTGGAAGTCCTGCGAGACTCAACATATGTCGTTACCGATGAGACAAACCGGGTTTTCGACAACCTGAGCATGGGCAGGATAGAGGTGTCGCAAGACCAACTATTGTTTTTCGATGACAATCATGAAGAGAATGTGCCAACGCAATCTTTTTCTGTGGGACTGACCTTTCTTGGCAACTACATGAAACTGACCAATCCGAGCGATAACCAGGAATCTTCCTGGGACAAGATGGTGAAACCGGATTTCGAAGATTGGCATAGCCTCCTGCTTCCCAGTGAAGAAAACAATGACTCCCTCCTGGAATTCAAGGGATGGAGGGGCCGCGACAATAAGTTCAACACCCAGGAATTCGAAAGTACATTCTCTTATTTGATGTTTTTGGAAGACACCACCTTGAAGATCGAGGCAAATGAAAAAGGCCTGGTGAATTACCGCATCCTTAATTGGGAATTGTCCCGGGACACCATAAAGATCAAACCGGAGGCCGGAGATGAGGCCTCCTACCTGGTGGATATGTTCAACGACGATACCGAACTGGATTCCCTGCGCTTATGGCCTGTAGCCACCGTTGAGCTTGAAGGCTTTCCAGAAACGGGAACCGGAAACCTCGACTTCCTGGTCTTTGTCCCTGTTAACCGCAGACATGAGCACTTTCTGGACATCGGTTATCTGCCGGGATACTGGCGAAGCGACACGCTCACTCTTACCCGAAGCAATCCCTCCAGTTACGGTAATTACTATGATTTGAACTTTGAATCAGACGGTTCCGTTGAGATTATATCAAATATTGATAACGCGCCGGTTTTCAGTGTTTGGGACATCTATAATGGTGGCTTCAGAATGCAATACGAAGGCCCGTCCAGCCAGCAGGGCTATTTCATTTATGAAGTACAGCGATTGGATTCCATGAGAGTCCTCCTGAATAACCTGTCCGGTCCCGCCTTCAAAGGAGTGTTTACAAAAATGGAAACACCTGAATTGTTCTTTGAAGATCCTTTAAAAAGGTTTGATGACCGCAGTTACGCATCCCTTTTCCTGGATGACAGTGATGTTCCCTTACTGTTTTTTTTCAGCCAGAAATACAGGCAAGAGACGGATGGAAGGGAGAACGTGGAAATGACGGGTTATTATAACTCTGATTCAATTCAACTGGGGATGAGTGTGAAACCGGGCGAAAGCCTCAACACCACCACCTGGTTTCTTTCAGGTCAACCGGGTTTTACTTTCGCCTTTACATTCCGGGATAGCTCCGGAGAGGCCGCCCTGCTGTTCAGTGACACGGCTGAAAGCTCTCAAAGGATACTGCAAACACGATCTTACCAGTCTTCTGTTTCCAGCATGGTTGTGGACGGAGACATAGCGAACGGTATAGTCATAGACAGCTCGGAAAATGAATATTCCGTTTCAGGAAGATTCCGCTATCGCCGGGATGCGGACACAAATCTCAACGCGGAGTTCTGGTCGCAGCTTCCGGTGAAACAATAGCCTGGCTTTTGATTGATGAGAACCGGTCTCCTCTTCCTCTGCAGCATAGTTTTCTTGCTTAATCATGGAATCTGCCGGGCAGAAATAAATGATTCCCCGGAAATATCCAGAATAAATCGCCTTTGCCGGGACTCCTCATCCCGGGAGAAATGTCTGCTGTCATGTTACCAGTTAATAACTAAGGAGCCGGAAAGCTCCATTACACCGTCGGACAGTGCGATAATCTTTCCCAGAGAAATTTTTCTGCATTACTTTGAAAAATCTCAACGGCCTCATACTGCCAGAAAAGAAGTTGAGGTTCGTTTACCTGCCTGGCTTAGAATCTATAGACGCTTCCTCCAATCCTATCCGCAAGACGAACTCATCCCTTCCCTTCAACTCAATCTGGCAGCCGAATACACCAATTTGGGACTGCTTGATTCCGCCCTGAAAACCTACCGGGAAGTAATTTCCCAATTCGACGGGAGAACCCGGTTCGGGGCAGAGGCCCTGTTCTATTCCGGTCAGATCCATTATGTGAATGAACAATACGCGGAAGCGCTTCAGGCCTACGAAAGAATCCGGTCCACTGTGTTTCTGCCCATAGGCAGAGACGGCCTGACGATCCGTATGGCTGAATGCCGGTTTAGGAGCATGGAACAGGACCTGGCGCAAAAAGATACATCCCGGGCGCTGGACCGCATTGAAATAATTCTCAACCAACCGCTCCCCCCCCTTTTCCGGGACAGCGTCCTATTTCACCGCGCGGAAATTGAAACCAGGAGGGGCAACATACATCAAGCCTGCCGGACTCTGGAGGAAATCATTAAAACCGACAACCATCACGGAATTTATTTTCATGCGCTTTATAACCAGCTCCTCTATTCCTGCCCCCTTTCAGAAACAAAACACGACTCCTGTCCTCTATTTGAGTCAAGAAGCCGGGAATTCCTGGTGTCTGACAACCCGCCCGAACAAAAACTGATAGTCCATGAATTATTACTGGACCACATTCTGGAATTCCAGGATGTCAAAGGGCTCCGGTCTTATTTTTCCCATTCCTTTCTGCGGACCATTGATGCCGGCGCCCTCACCGGAGCCCTGTTGCACCTGCTCCGAAACGCGGTTGAAAAAAGTTTCCAAAAAGCTCTGCTGGAGTTCCTTATGGTAGGAAACACCAATGAAAAGTGTGGGAACCTCTGTAAAGCCATTAGCGGCTTACATGGGGAAGTGCAATTATATAAACAGTATTACACTTATTTATCAGGACAGAACCTGTCCCTGCCGGCAGACACTTCCTATGCTCATCCCTGGGAGAACTCCCTGTACGTGTTCCTCAAGGGCGTTTTTTATATCCAGCAGTATGCCCAAGACCAAGATAACCGGGGCGATTTCATTGATTCTGTCCTGATAAACTTAACCCAGGTGGGAAAGCTGAATTCAGAACTGGCTTTTGCTTCCGCGGAGGAATTAATAACCTTCTATGGCCATCTTGGAAACCAACCTGTCGCTTCCGAGAAACCGGACTTCAAAAAACTGGGGTTGCTGCTGGTTAATCTTAGGTATACCATTAAAGCGGAGAACCTTGTTATTAAAACAAGGGCCTGGCGGAAAGAGTTGAACGCTACGGCCCTGCACCCTGAGACCGAAAAACTGTATAAAAGGATTCAATCCCGCCTGGAGCCGCTGAAGAAAAACATTTTAAATTACTGGAAGATGGTATCCGTACTATTTTCTGAAATGGAGGCTCCGCCTGGGGAAAGCAGAACAGAAGTTGCCTTTGAGTTGCTGATGGACAAAATCCGGAGTATTATCCTGGAACACGACAGGAGGACCAGGGAAAGCTCCGTAGCTGCGATCTCAGCGGCCTTGGCGTGGTACCATCTTAAAGTACAATCCGGGCCAGACAGCGATTCTCTTCTAGATCACCAGGCCAGAGCGGCTCAATACGTCCTGTGGCTACTTTCGCAAGAGGAAATCAATTCCGATTCCCTTTTCCTGCTGAAAATAGGAGAAAGCTTCAAAAAAAGCTTCCTTCCCAAGGACTGGAATACCTGCTACGCCATGCCGGACACCTCCGGCCGCATGCTGTGTTTTCCCATGGTACAGCAAATGCCGAGCGTCAGGAAATTCCTGAAAACGATGGAAGCCCCTTCACGGATTGAGCCCAGGAAACGCCATCTCTATTATAAGAATCAGGAAAACCTGGCGTACTTTTTTATGCTTTGCGAAAACCATAAAATAAGGGAATTAAAAACTATTTTAAGACAGTTCTGATACATGAATACTATCAGCTTTTCAATTATCATTCCCACCTATGGCAGAGAGAAAGTCCTCTGGGAATCTGTCTTTCCTATCCTGACCCAGACTGACCAGCAGGATGAAGTCCTTATTATAGATCAGAACTCCCCGGCCCTAGCGATTCCCCCGGCTTTCCGGCAAAACCGAGTGAGGGTAATTCACCAGACGCCCCCCTCCCTGACCAGAGCGCGGAACCGGGGAATCTCTGAAGCAAGAGGAACACATCTCCTGTTTCTGGATGATGATATCATACCTGATAAGAACCTCCTGATCCAATTGCGCGAGGCCACGCAAAAACATCCCGGTTGCATTATTGCAGGCGCAGTGGACCAGGAAGATACTCCTGATGTCGAAGGAATCGGATATGTAAATCTTAAATCCGGAGAGATAAAAACCAACTACTGTTTTTTTTTCAGAAATGGAAGCGGATTTTTTTGCGGGCTGTCATTTTCTGCTGCCCGGAGCCAGTGTTCTGCCGCAGCCCTGTTTCAATCCATATTATAAGGGCAGCGCACAGGGTGAGGAAATAGATTATGCGCTAAGAGCGAGAAAAGCAGGCATACGGATCGTA
>JBHPJW010000107.1:0-6967 GCA_042567505.1 Fibrobacterota bacterium | reverse complement strand
AAGCCATGAAACTCAAACACCTATCACAATCACAACTCGGCTTTATGGCCGTTGTCATATCTTCACTGCTCTTCTCTGCCAAGGGAATTCTTATCAAGAAAGCCTTTGCCTGGGGGATTGAGCCCGTGGTTGTTATGGCCTTACGCATGCTTTTTTCCCTTCCGTTGTTTGCCGGCCTGGCCCTGTTTGAAGGCCTTCGGGTGAGAAGGAAGAACGGGTATGTGTTGAACAAAAGAGACTGGGTGTGCCTGCTTGGTCTGGGATTGCTGGGGTATTATCTGGCCAGTCTTTTTGATCTGATAGGGCTCCAGTACGTGTCCGCCGGGATGGAGAAGATTCTGCTCTATACTCATCCCACTTTTGTGATATTGCTTTCCGCTCTGCTGTTCAGGCGGAAGCTGGATTACAGAGTGCTGCCGGCCTTTGCTTTGTGTTACGGCGGCATAGTCATGGCCTTCTGGGGTGACTTGCATGTTGATCCCGATTATGGAATATACGGGGCATTGATGATCATTATCTGCTCGATAATGTTCGCTGTGTTTCTCATCGGCAACGGGGTCATAGTGCACCGGGTTGGACCAAATCGGATGGCCGCCTACGGCATGATGATCTCATCAGCGGCCGTGATGGTCCACTTCCTGTGGATGTATACCCCTTCGTCGCTTATGGTGCCGGCGCGAGGGTACCTGCTGGCCGCGGTGCTGGCAGTGTTTGCCACGTTTATTCCGGTGAACCTGCTGGCCTATGGCCTTAAGCTAATAGGGCCCAACCAGGTGGCGATCCTGGGAGGCATTGGCCCGGTGGCCACCATTTTTCTGGGGTGGATGGTTCTCAGCGAAGCCCCGGCGCCCCTGCAGGTTTTAGGCATGGCGCTGGTGGTGGCCGGAGGTATAAAGTTGGGAATGAAGAATCACTAATATTATGAATAGACGTGATCAGATTGTGCAGAAAAATGCGCAATACCGTTCTGTTTTGGTGATTTAAAGTGACATCCTATAGTGGCATAATAATTGCAGCCCATTTCGGATATGAAATTGTCTTTACAAAAAATTGTGGTAGCATGGATGGTAATTAGCGTATCGGCCGTTTTCGCTGACAAGGATTTTAAAAAAGAAGGACAATCAGACGTTGTACCTGCAAATCCATCTCTGAGAAAAAACAGCCACGATTCGACCAAACAAAAACATCCCTATATATGGGTAGATCTATTAGGTGGTACTTCCACTCCGGGATTAGCCTGTGGTTTGAGGCTAAATACTGATTTTTATCTAGGATTTATGAGTTCAATTGAATTCATTGTAAGTTCCGGAATTTTAAATGAAGAGAATGCCGTACAAAAAAAAGTTATGCTGGGAAAGAGAATTTCGGATAAATTTTTCTACGCTTACTTTTTTGTCGGCGTTGCTCATATTACAGGGAAAAAAAAAGGAAGAATGATAGACGATGGCAGTTCGTTTCTTAGTTTCGGTCCGAAATATGAATATCATGAATTGAACACATTTGGAGTTCCTGTTGAATTTGGATTTGCCTTTGCGAGGCTTATTGGTATTGGTCTGAGCCTGCAGGCGAATTTCAGCAAGGACTATCCTGGTTTGGGATTTCTCTTAAACATCCCAGTTGGTAAAGTTACCTAAGCAACTCCTCCTCAAAAAACCAAAAAAACCAAACAAGTTGTTTGGCTTAACTTAGTGTTCTCCTTTTGGAATACGGAAAATACTCAAATTACAGCGAATTTAATAAGCACCGTTATATTAACCTGATATATTATAAGCAGGGGCTCTTTTCAGCGATAATCACATGAGATTGTAGAGGTTCGTTTTTATGCAGAAAGTACTGGTTTTACTTGTCCTGTTTGTATTGACATTTTCAGCCATAGCTGATCAGCCTCCTCAGTGGAATGAGTTCACCATTCTGTCCACGGATAAAACCTGTTTTGCTCATGTTGCAGTGAAATCAAAGAATGGTAAACCACGGGCCCACCAGTGGTCATACCAGATCCGGGTTTACAAAAAGGGCCGGGAATCGGATTCCTTATTATGGTCCTGCGATTATGTATATGACGGATATGCCGGAGGCGTCCTTTCCGATGACGGATCGACCTTTGTCTATGCCAGACAGTGGTATGAAGAGGACAGGCCTTTGGTTTTCGTTTATCAGCATGGAGTATTAAAAAAACAGTTAAGCAGACTTGACCTCGGCATTGACGCATCTAAGCTGATTAAGACCGCTTCCCACAGGCTCTGGCTCGAAAACCCGAAGGCCTGCAGACTCATTAAGAAAAAAGGGGGGGCGGAGAAGCTACAACTGCGTACAGTCGGCAAAAGAAGCTTTGAAATGGATCTTCGATCATTTGCGCTGGAACAAAAGTAAGGTGTGACACGTCTTGAAACTGCTGCTATACATACTGCTGTGGCTGCCGGTACTGGTGTATTCCATACCGGGATATACGGATTTTACCTATTCCCGTTTTACCGTGCATGTGGACACCACCTTTATCAATGATAACGGCTATGCATACATGCAGAGCTTCCTGGACAAGTTTGAGGCCAGATATAATTATCTGGAGCAGCTCACCTCCTGGAGCCATGACAAACTATTCGGCTCTCAAATGGAGATATATATGGAGACCACCCCGGCCTGTTATGGCGGCTTGACCCAGGAGATGGGTACGTACCGCAGGGTGTCCGTCAATCTGCACAGTCCCATGGAAGATCCCGGCTGCGCCGCCTTTTACCGGGACGGCGGTGAGAGCAAGTTCGGCAATCCGGGTGAAATGGGCGATCACTGGAACAACATGGCCGTGATGCTGCATGAGAGCACCCACGGCATTATCCCCAACAGCATTGCCTACAACAATTGGTGGAATGAGGGCCTGGCCGTGTATTTCCAGTACACGGTCCTGGACCGCTTCGGGGACATCAACCGGGAGACCGTGGAGTACTACACCTACCGGGGGCTTCCCGAATACAACTGGGACGACTATGCAGCCAATGATTATCACGATACCT
The DNA here is from genome assembly GCA_042567505.1 of Fibrobacterota bacterium. Classification (GTDB taxonomy): domain Bacteria; phylum Fibrobacterota; class Fibrobacteria; order UBA11236; family JADFYW01; genus JBHPJW01. The sequence continues at coordinate 3,959 of JBHPJW010000107.1, read as the reverse complement.
CGCCGGATGACTTTCCCATCCAGTCATCCGAGGGATACCATATTACTGCCGAAATGCTTATCCGGCTGGAAAATACATATGGCAGCGGTATGCTGGACAGTTTTTTCACACTGGTTGACAACAACCTGGAAACCCTGGACACCATCGGAAATGACGGGCATTACGTATCCGGCGGCAAGAACCGGAACGACAAGATAGATCGCATGCTCGTCCACCTGTTCGGCCTGGCTTCCGGCGCCGATCTGGTACCCACTTTCCGGTATGACGGCTCCAGCGGTCCGGGCTGGGGCGTGAGGGACTGGGCGGCCCTGGATTTCCTGCCGGACTTGAGCGTTACCTCCCTCACGTTTTCCGATCCCACTCCCCAGACCCTGGATACGGTCACCGCATACATCAATGTTTTCAACTCTGCCGCGTTTGACCTGGCAACCAATACGGCCCTCTACAGCGGCGGTTCTTTCCTGGATTCAGTCAGCCTTTTTGTCCCGGCTTCCAGCACAGCCCAGGCGCAGATAAAATTTTTAGAGACCATGACCGGAAACCATACCATTACGGGCAAGGCCGACTGGCTGGAAGTGAAGGCGGAATCCAATGAAACCAACAACAGCCGCGATGAAATCCTGAACTTCGGCGGCTCAGACGATTTGCCTCCAGCGCTCGGTTCAAACATCCCCGATCTTACCTGGCCGAAAAATTCCGATACATCTGTAAACCTGCTGTCATATTTTTCAGATCCGGAAGACAGCGCCCTGAGCTTCACTTCCACTTCTCCCGCGAACATAAGTGTTTCCATCACCAGCACCACGGGGGTTGCCGTCCTTTCTCCCGCGGCCGGCTGGTCAGGATCAGATACCATTGTGTTCACCGCCCGTGATCCCTGGCAGGAAACCGCTGGCAATACCGTGGCCTTGACGGTCCTCAACGCTTCGCCGGTCTTTTCATCCACGGCTGACTCCATGACCCAGGAGGCCTATGAGGACCATGCTTACCTGGATACAGCGTATGCTTCGGATGCTGACGCGGGGGACGTGATGGCGTACAGCCTGATTCCTCCTTCTCCTTCTGGTCTGACAATAGGTTCTTCATCCGGTATCATATCCTGGACGCCCGGAAACAGTGATGTGGGTTCGCACACGGTCAGGGCCAGAGTGGTTGATTCCACCGGGGCGGCAGACACCCTGGAATACGCCCTCCAGGTATTTAACACCAATGACGCGCCGGTCATAACCACATCGGCTGTCCTGGCGGCGGCTGAGGACGCGGCTTACGCCTACGACGCGGAGGCTGATGATGATGACGCCGGAGATAATCTGGTCTTTTCCCTGCTCACGGCCCCTGCCGGGATGACGGTTGACGGGGGCTCGGGCTCGGTCTCCTGGGCCCCGGACAATGGCGACGTGGGCGATACCCTGGTATCCCTGGTGGTGACAGATGACAGCGCGGCTGCGGACACCCAGACTTATGCCCTGCATGTGTATAACGTGAACGACACACCGGTCATCATTTCCCAGGCGGATACCATAGCCAAACAGGACTCCGCCTATGATTATGACGCGGTTGTGCAGGACGTGGACGCCGGCGACAGCCCGGCCTGCACGCTCCTGGCGGCGCCGGACGGCATGAGCATCGATCCCGCCACCTGCCGGGTGACCTGGCTGCCGGACAATGACGACGTTGGGGACACCCTGGTGGCCATCGGAGTGATGGATGACAGCGGGGCCACGGACGTGCAGGCCTACGTGCTGCATGTATTGAACGTGAATGATCCCCCGGAATTTATCACCACCGCGGATTCCATGACAGGGCTGGTGGTGCAGGACCAGGAATTCAGGGACACGGTGCTTGCCCGGGACATCGATTATGACCTGCTGGAATATCATCTGATAGCCGGGCCGCCCGGCATGGGCATATACATATATACAGGGATTATCGTGTGGACCCCGACCAGCGTCGACGTCGGTCTGCATACTATTAAAGCGGAAGTGACCGATGGAGAACTGACCGACACACTGGAGTTCCCGCTTTATGTGGATGACGTAAATGACGCGCCCTACTTCACCAGTTTCCCGGCCTCCATGACCAATTGGGCGCTTCAGGACTCCCAGTATCTGGACACGGCCTCAGCGGCCGATCCCGACCTGAACACGGTATTGGCCTTCCGGTTTTTGGTTGCGCCGGATTCCATGACCATAGGCGCGGGAAACGGAATTATCTCGTGGACGCCTGCCAACGCCGACACCGGCCTGCGCACCGTCTCCATTGAGGTGTCCGACGGCGCGCTGACCGATACCCTGAACTACACGGTAACGGCCTTGAATGTGAACGATCCGCCTGTTTTTGTGAGCACGGCAGACTCCATGACGAACGGGGCGCTTCAGGATGTCCCGTACCTGGACACGGTCCGTGCCGTGGACCCGGATGAATATACGGTTCTGGTTTACGGCCTCATCAGCGCGCCGGAAAGAATGGCAATCGGACAGTTGTCCGGGATAATCTCCTGGACACCCGGCAACGCAGATACCGGCCTGCATGCCGTTTCGGTTGAAGCTTCTGACGGGGAACTGAGAGACACCTTGGACTTCTCAGTTGCGGTTGGAAATGTAAATGACGCTCCCGGATTTACCACCACAGGCAATGACGTTGATTCACTGGCGCTTGAGGACTCCCTCTGGAATGACACCGTGGCCGCCGGGGACATGGACGGAGATCCGGTGGTCTTCGGCTTCATCGAAAGTCCGGACTCAATGACCATCGACATCGTTTCCGGGGCGTTGGCCTGGAGGCCCGGCAACAGCGATGTGGGAACGCACAGCATAAGGGTATTCAGCTCGGACGGGGAACTCTCGGACACCTTGGCGTTTTCCCTGAGAGTGGTAAACACCAATGACGCGCCTGTGATAGACAGCCTGAGGCCACAGGCGGACACCGCGGTTTCAGAAACGGATTCCGTGCTTTATAAAGTTTATGCCTCGGACATGGATGCCGGGGATTCTCTGATTCATACCTGGTACCTGAACGGGGACAGCGTAGGCGCCGGAAGCGGCAGTGCGAGTTCCTACTGGAGGAAAACGGACCATTCCTCAGCGGGTACAGATACTATCGAAGTGAGGGTGAGCGACGGCCTGGCCGAAATCTCCGGCAGGAGGATACTGGCCATAGACAATGTTTCTGTTCCTCCGGTTATTCTCACCCCCGTAGACGGCAGCCAGGTATGGGGAGACAGCCTCCTTTCCTGGCAGAGGTCGGCTGATCCGGATCTGGGAGACACCGTGTTTTACAGGCTGCAGATATCCCGGGACAATGGATTCAGCCTTATCACAGCGTCTGAAGACTCTTTGTCATCCACTTCCATCAGGGTTGATGACCTCAGCCAGGCGGACAGCCTGCCCCTTGACGAACCGGCATACTGGCGCCTGATGGCGTTTGATAAGGAGGGGTATGAGACCGATTACACCGGCGGAGGCAATTATTTCATATATATGGGTCAGACGGTTTCCGCGCTGAGAGGAGCGCCCCTCAAGGCCTTTGTCTCCCAGAACCGGCCAAATCCCTTCGCTTCCCGCACTATATTTCATTTCGGAGTGCCCGGGGGCCGGGATAGTGACGGGCAGAAGGTCTCCCTGAAGCTGTACGATGTGTCGGGGAAGTTGCTGGCCACGCTGGTGCATGGCAGGCTTCAGCCGGGCTACTATGATGAGGCCTGGGACGGCGGCTCCCTGAAGGCCGGGATATATATATACCGGATAAGGATAGGGGAGCGGTTTTATAAAACGCTCAGGATGGTAAAGGTCCGGTAATCAAACACAGCGTCATTCTTTTTTCCTGCTGCGCTTCTGTTCGTACATCAGTTTGTCCGCCCGTCTGATGAGATCTTCAATTGAGCAGGAATTTTCATGATCGTAGAACGCTGCGCCCACGCTGAGAGAAAGCTTGTAGAGGGATTGGGTTTCGGCATTATG
>JBHPJW010000106.1:0-7086 GCA_042567505.1 Fibrobacterota bacterium | reverse complement strand
TTGACCATCTTTTCAATTCTTTTAAATCAACCTGATTCTCCAGGGCAACCATACCTGCCTGTTCAAGGCACTGCATATCGTTGCTGTGATAAAACCAGGTTAATCTGTCTTTTACACAATCGGTTGGGGATATAATCTTTAGAACACCGGTAGATACTTTATGTTCATGTATTTCTTTAACCGGCTCTTCTCCAACAGCTGGAGGGCCGCTGGGAAATTCAATAAAGATGTCTGTTTCATAATGTTTAAAATATCGTCCTTCTTCATAAAAACTGATTTCACTCATAGCATCTCGGATGAGACTGCGCTTTGGTGACAGCAAATCAGTATGGATCATGTCCAAATCCATTGAGACATATTTATCATGACTATATATCGATACACAAGCGCCGCCGCTAAGAACAAAATCCATTCCTTTGAAACGGAGACGTTCCTGGACAAAAGCTCCGAGCTCTGCTTTGCTCATGTTCCCAATTGATTTCATATTATTTTGCCTCTGCGTCTTGGTCTTCGTCTGTTACTTAATAATCTTTCTTTGAGATCATCAGGGCAGAACACCATCACTTTTTTTAGAAGAGCTTTAAGTTCATTTAAAAAGGGGCAGCGGGGATTAAATGAATACAACCGTGTCCGTCCAGCGGTCCTGCTGGTTAAAACACCGCCGCCTTCAAGTCTGTCCAGTTGGTTCCTTATAGGCCTGTAGTCAACACCATAAAATCGGGCAATATCACGGGGATATCCTTCATTTCGCGAAAAAATAAATAGCAGTACTTGCTCACAGCTTTTCGACCCCAGAAGTGTTTCCAGCATTATCCATACTCCTTTTTCCGGCGATTACTATGATGCATTAATTACACCATATGATGCTCTTTTTACATCATTGTACTAAATACAGGACGGTGTTACAAGGACAATTTCTCAGGCATAATAAAACAGTTGTGCCTGGTCCGAAGTTTTGTCATAATCAATAGCTGTGGCGTAAATGTCCCGGATTTTCTGGTAGAACCGCTTTTCGGATGCCCGGATTTCCCGGATTCGTTCCAGCCACTCATCGAAGTAGTCCCATTTTTTGACCTGTTTTAGGCGGTCATCATCCATGGCAAAACCCTTGATGATATACTCCTTGAGGATGCCGGTGGCCCAGATTCTGAACTGGGTGGCCCTCTTGGAGTTGACCCGGTAACCTACGGCTATGATGGCATCGATGTTGTAGTATTCAACGTTGCGCGTTACTTTTCGATCTCCCTCGGATTGAACTTGTGCAAATTTTGCACAGGTTGCCTCTTTTTGCAACTCTTTTGATTTGTAGATGTTACGCAGGTGTTTGGTAATAACACTTCGCTCTATTTGAAATAACTCCGCAATCTTGGCCTGGCTCAACCATAGGCTGTCGTTTTGATAAACCGTATCGATTTTAACCTGGCCGTCGGCGGTGGTGTAGATGACAATTTCGGAATGGGGTGAATTCATAGTCTACTTATCCAGTTTTTTTGTTTCACCTTTACCGAGGAAATTTGTTTTGGAAATTACGCTTCGTCCAAGCTCTTTTTCCGTTTCCTTCCTGGCGTTTCCAGCGACCTTGCCGCCTCGCCGGGCAACGGATTTATTTCCGGTAAAGGTATCCGGTTTTTCTTTTTTGGAAATTTCGGTTGTCACCCGCTCACCCAACATGGTAAAAATCAGTTCCAGGTCGTCCATGTGATCCCGCAGGTTGACTTTCGACTTTTTCGGTAAATGCTTAAAGTCCCTGTACTCACTTGGTGTCATACCGAAGGTCGCTTTAGAAATCTCCGCGGTTAAAATGGAAAAATCCCGTTCTGTATCAACTCCCCGCTCTTTCCATTCATCTGTCAGGTTTTGGCGAATGGCAATTCCGCGCAGCCGTTTATCAATCCAGTCTTTAGGATACCCCTTTTTCTCGTATAATTCTTTCATGCGGGCCTGGGCCAACTCGGGATTTTCTATTTCCTGAATTCGCTCATATCCCGCTTTAGCGAGCCACCTTTTAAAAGGTTCCGCTTTGGGGGAAGGGATGGACTGAATAATGCGCAGAATCCCCTCTGTATTGGCACAATCGGTGAGCCTTTTTTTCCCATCCGGCGCCTCCATTTTCAACTGTCGACAAACTGTCGACGGTTCAAATCCATCCTCCTCTTTGACCCGTATCTTCATTTTATACCAATAATCCCTGGGATTGGTTGAATCGGTCAGGGCCGCAACCATGTCTATCACGGAGAACACCCATTCATTTTTGTGCCAAAGGCGGCGGATTTCCCGGGATTGGAAAATGACGAGTTTGTTTTGAGTTTCAATTTCTTTCTTTTTCGCCATTTTATGAAATCTCCATTTCTACAAGGGGAGTTTCTGTACTAGGGTACCGGTGCGTAGTGGTATGTTCCAAAATGGAAACAACCACTTTTTCGTCCAATTCGCCGGTTTCAAAGCGTTGCCCCGAGTTTATCGAGAGGATGTTTTTCAGGTGCTTGGAAATGGCCGGAATTTTGACATCGAACAACTCGGCCATCCTGGCCTGGGTCAGCCAGATTGTTTCGTTCTGGAAGACGGTGTCGATTTTGATCTGGCCGTCAGCGGTGGTGTAGAGGACTATTTCGGAATTCGTCATAATTTACCTCGGTAAACCTAAAATAGGTTTTCAGTCAATTTATTTTTGAAATAAATTGGGTATTGTTCCATTACATCCGACATTCCGCAAGTAAAAAAGCCCCATTATTTCGATTTTCCTGGCTCGTTCATTTCGTATAACATTCCCGTTTTACACCCACCAACTTTAAAATAATATCATGTAAATCTGTAAGTTCATCGTTAAAGGTTTTTATTGAAACTCCCTGGTTTTTTAATATATGCCTTCTTTGATTTTGAAATAACGCAAGAATACGTTCCGTTGTAGGTTTCCGACAAAGCCTTTCTTCCGGATATATGGGGATTTTATCGAGCCCTCTTTCCTTCATTTTTAATCTGATCTCACGTTCGATCAGGGCATTCATTATCAATACTATAAAATAGATGAACATCAACGCCTCAACCCTGTGCCGAGCTGTTAACTCCCGCTTTCTCCCAGCGTAAATTAGCCTGAAATTCCCGCATTCAGCTCCATGTTCTTTTGCGATGTTTGCTTTTAAAATCAATTCCCATGCATTTATGATAAGAATGGAGAATACTTCTGCTTTATTTGTTTGTGTAACGCGATTGTACAGCTCAACGCCTAAAAAGAACGAGTCTATTGCGCGATCTTTTAATTTGTCATGAAATTGTTTTGAGGCTTCAGAAACCTCTTTACTCTTTTGAGACATGTGAGCTACAAACTGTTTTTTTGATATACCATCAATATGAATAGCCGAATAGTAGCCATTTTCTTTTTTTACATATACATCAAGAAGCTTTTTGCTTAGATATGTTTTCGCAGTAGATTCCTTTACACCTGAATATTTGCTAAGAGATTGTGGAGTAAACTTACTTTGAGACGATTTATTCATTAATAGAAAGTCATAAATCAATTCAAATGTTTTATGTTTTGGTGCCAAATATTTTTCTCTTTCTTTTATTTTAATTTTATATGCATTTCATTTTTTCTTTTGCCTGCCATGGACGGCAGGCCTTTCCGCACCAGTAGATTCTATTTATTCTTTATTTTTTTTCTTAAGAATATTGCCACAAAAATTTAAGCCAACTCAGCGTATAGTTCCCCATTGGAAGATAACGCAGAGCTCAGCAGATTGCGATTCTTAGCCCATTTTGGTCTCGCAATTATGCTGCAACGAATTGTTAAATCTACCGGGCACCTAAAATACTTATCAGAGTCGACTGCATTAAAACAGGCTTGATTGTAATTAAAACGATACTTCATCATTCCAGCCAAAAGTGAGGTGCTGTGAATCATTAAGGATATCAGGCCTGCGCTAAATACTTTCCTGTATAACTTTTTTTACAATGAACGATATCTTCCGGTGTGCCTTCGAAAAGTATTTCACCGCCTCTGTTTCCTCCCTCCGGGCCCAGGTCAATAACCCAATCCGCTTTTTTAATTACATCCAGATTGTGCTCGATGACGATTACTGTATTATTATTTTCAACAAGGCGCTTAATAATGCCGATCAGTTTTTCGATGTCTGCCATGTGGAGACCGGTTGTCGGTTCGTCCAATATATAGATGTTGCCTTTTTTATGAAGCTCTGAGGCCAGCTTTATCCGCTGGCTTTCGCCTCCCGAAAGCGTGCTAAGGGGCTGACCTAGTTCCAGGTAATCCAGGCCGATATCGCAAAGCAGTTGGAGCTTTCCGGTGATCTTCGAGGTGGTGAAAAAACCTCCAGCTTCCCTGATAGTCATATGAAGTACCTGGTCGATATTACTTCCCCTGTATTGGAGCTGCAACACGTCCCGGGTATACCTCTTTCCCTGGCACTCATCGCAGGTGACTTTAACTTCATCCAGAAAGCTCATCTCATAAGCAATGGTCCCCAATCCTTTACATTTTGGGCAGGCTCCTTTTGAATTAAAACTGAAAAGAGAGGGGCTGGTTCCTGCGGCATCAGCGAATTCCTGGCGGATGTGGTTGAAGATACCGATGTAGGTGGCTGGATTGGATCTCGATGACTTTCCAATAGGAGACTGGTCGACTGTTATAGCGGATTTCTGCTCTTGAGCGAATACATGGTTTATCAAACTGCTTTTACCCGAACCCGCAACCCCGGTGATGCAGGTAAGCACTCCTTTGGGGATCCTGGTGGACACTTGTTTCAGATTGTGTACTGCCGCATCCTTGATTTCAAAATAATCCTTCCAGATTTTTCGCCGGTGGCCGTCCACATGTGGTTTACTGAGAAATTTCGCCGTAAGGCCTCCTGCACTTTGCAGTCCCTGGTAATCCCCCGCGTAGACGACATTACCGCCTTCACTGCCGGCCTTAGGGCCGATGTCGATAATGTAATCCGAACATTTTATCACTTCTGGATCATGTTCCACCACAAACACGCTGTTGCCCTTCCGCTTGAGTTTGCCCAGCATTTCTATAAGCCGGTTAATATCTCTGGGATGGAGCCCTATTGAGGGTTCATCTAGGATATACATCATGTTGACCAAGTCACAATCAAGCTGACGCGCCATTTTAACTCGCTGACTCTCCCCGCCCGACAGCGAAGCCACTGAGCGGTTGAGGGATAAATATCCCACACCGGTCTCAATGAGGTGGGAGAGTATCTGCTGTATTTTCTCCACCAAAGGCCTGGTAACGTCACCCTTGATGCTTGTCAGAAAAGCTGATAGATCGGGAAGTTCGAGTTCGGCCAGGTCGGTGATGGTTTTGCCATTTACTAAAACACTTCTTGCTTGCTCATTTAATCTGGTGCCGCCGCAGGTATCGCATTTTTCTTGGACGAAGTACTTTTCATAGGCGTTTTTTCTGGCGTTACTCAACTGCTCCACCGGTTTATTGAGGTATAATTGCTCCAGCTTCCTGGCGATACCCACAAAATTCTTGGAATAGATTCCAGCGCCATGTTTTTTTTCTATTGGAATGCCCTTGGTATAAAGAAAGTCATCTAATTCTTTTTTGGAAAAATCTCTCAGGGATTTTTCTACATCAAATAAATCCATTACCATGAATTCTCTCCAATACCAGCCTTCAACTTTATAATCTGGGTGATCAACCGCTCCCTGGCGAATCGATTTTTCCCGGTTTATAAGTCTATCGATGTCTACTTTTACTCGCTTTCCCAGGCCTTTGCAGTCCTGGCACATGCCCTGGGGATGATTAAAACCGAACAGGAAAGAAGGACCGATGAAGGGCTTTCCGCAGCGTGAGAAAAGCAATCTCAAATAGGTGTAAATCTCGGTGGCTGTGCCCACAGTGCTCCTCAGTGTGGTGCCCAGCCTTTTCTGGTCAATGATGATGGCAGTGGAGATGTTTATTATTTGATCAACGGGAGGTTTGGATAGTTTGGGAAGCCTGGCCCTGGCGAAGGATGAAAAAGTCTCAATCAGCTGTCGTTGGGCTTCGGTATAGATTGTGTCAAACACCAGTGAGGACTTGCCCGAACCCGATACACCGGTAAACACCACAATTTTATCTTTGGGAATGGAAATGGAAACGCCTTTGAGGTTATGAGTGCGGGCATTTTTAATAATAACGTCCCGTTGAGTCACTTCAGCTCCTTTTGAAAATCCGCCAGCCACTTTTTTTCCCCCTGCAGCAGGCATATCCTCCTGGTTGCCAGTTGAATATTTCCAGGTGGACAGTTTTGGTTTATGAGAAACGTTTCGAGTTCCCGGTAACATTTAATCATCTTATCGAGTGAATCGGCGTATTTCCGCAGGCATGACGCGGCCTCCTTTTTGCTTAAAGTGTTGAGGTTGGCCAGGGAAATGTCGACAGGGTGGATGGATGGCAGCCATTCGGAAGCAAGTTCCGTGACTTTTCGCTTAAAGATGTTTTTGCCCAGGGTGGTGAGGGAATACACTTTTTGCGTCATATTATTTTTTGAGAGCTTAACCGTGCTCTTGAGAAGTTTGCGCCGCTCCATTTTATTTAACAGCTTATAAACCGAAGACATGGAAATCTCCGTCCAATATCGCATATCCCTTTCCTTAATGTCAGATTCAATCTCATAAGCGTGCTTGGATTTCTCGCTGATTAAACCTAACAGGGCGGCCTCTTTATTTGATATGGTAATCATACAATATAGTAATTATACAATATCAAATGCAAAATGTCAATATCTCTGGTTTTTTAAAGGTATTGACATGGAAAACTGGGTGAATTAAACCTGTTTAATTTTAACCAAAACAGTAATTCATGTACTTTACCCGATCCGGTTGAACTTGACCGCGCGATCCGGTTCAAAATGACCGCCTGATCCGGCGGAAAATGACCGCTGGATCCGGTCGAAAGTGACCGCCAAATCCGGTTCGAAAATGACCGATTTTCGATAAAAACCGGACAGAAGGCGGTTCTTATTTCCCGTCCTAATGTCCAAACCTATTTCCTCATTATGCACCAAGGCATAAAGGAGGAAAAAATGTCAAACAGGAGGACAAAAATGAGAAAAATCAAAGAAACGCTCAGGCTTCATT
>JBHPJW010000105.1:0-7207 GCA_042567505.1 Fibrobacterota bacterium | reverse complement strand
AGGTATTCACGGACGAGTTTCTGGCCGCCCTGACCGGGATTAACTTCGAGGCAGTGCGCTTCATGCCCTTTGTGGGCGCTAATGACGTGGAGCCGGAATACCCGGCCGTGACGGAATGGTCCCAGCGGAAGCTGATTGATGACGCCTCCCAGGCCCCCATAAACGCCATCGGAAAGCGGGGGGCGGCTTCCTGGGACCTGGTGATTGACCTGGTAAACCTGGTGAGCATGGACCCGTGGATCTGCATACCGGTCAGCGCTACGGCTGAATATGTAGAAAGTCTGGCCAGGCTGCTGCTGGACAGCCTGGACCCGTCCCTCAACATATATATAGAGAGCAGCAATGAGGTGTGGAACAGCATCTTCCCCCAGCAGGCCTACAATCTGGCCCAGGCCAATGACCTGGGCATAGGCGAGCAGGAAAACCACGCCCGCCGCACGGTTGAGCTGGCCCAGATCTTCCAGGGAGTGTTCGGCGCCGGTTCCTTAAACAACCGGGTGCGCGCCATTCTGGCCAGCCATGATCCCATGCTCAGGTGGTGGGTGGAGCCCATGCTGGAATACATCAGGCAGAACATCGGCGAGCCTTCCGACTACCTGTACGGCATCAGCAGTCAGGCCTATTTTACCATGCCCATGCAGGAGGGGCAGAGCGTGGAGGACATCCTGGCTGAGGCCAGGGACAGTATTACCACATCCATTGATGAAACAGGGGGCGTCGATGAGGCCGGCAGGATGCAGTGGGTGGCAACAGCAGAAGCATGGAGCCTGCCCGGGGGGTATTTTATCTATGAGGGTGGCGGCCATCCCACCCTGGGCAGCCTGGAAAACATCGATAACGTGATAACGGCCGAGCGGGATTCGGGCATGGGCGAGCTGTTGAAATACAACTACGGCCCCGGATTCCTGGATGCGGGCGGCCGGCTGGCCATGCACTTTATTTTAAGCAGCGCCTATACCCGCTACGGCAGTTTCGGCCTCACGGACGACATCGCCTATCCGGACCGCAACTATAAGTACGGAGCGTTAAGGGAACTGGCCGGGGAGGGAGTAAGTGTTGATGACAGGAATATCAGGCACAACCAACTGTTCATCAAGGCCCCCGGAGTAATTGCCGGCCGGTCAGACATAAGCTTTTCTGTCCCCGGACCGGGAAGTAAAGCCAGGTTATCGATCCATGACTGCCGGGGAATTCAGGTCAAGCTGTTGTGGAAAGGCACTTCTCAGTCGGGCTCGCAACAAGTTTCCTGGGACGGGACAGATACATCGGGCAGGCACCTGTCACCCGGCGTATACATCATGTCCCTGCAGTCCGGCAGTAGTAGAACAAGCACACCGGTAGTGATGATGCCGTGAGGTCAAACGTAACGGCGTGCCGGTTCGTCCTCCGAAGTACCGCAACGCGGGACGAAGGAGGGCGGCACGCCGCTACAATTTGGCTTTGTTCTTGGATATCAAGCTGCGGTTTTTTTCGGCAAGAACCGCTCATATACCTAAATTAGGGGTGAGGAGGATGCGGACCATGCTGATAACATGTTGGGGGGCACGGGGCTCCATCCCGGTATCGGGAAAGGACTATGTGGAGTACGGCGGCGATACCACCTGCATGGAAATCCGCCGGGAAAACCAGGACCCCGTCATTATCGACGCAGGCTCGGGTATCAGGAGACTGGGAAACCGGATGCTGGCGGAACGGCAGGGCCGGTTTGACATGATCTTCACCCATTCCCACTGGGACCACCTGCTGGGTTTCCCGTTTTTCAAGCCGCTTTATTTTAAAGGGACTGCCATAAGGATGTACGGCTGTCCCTTCGCCCAGAAGTCCATTCGGGAGATGTTTGCCAAAACCATGTCGCCGCCCTATTTTCCCGTCAACTTGAATGACGTGAAAGGATCAATTGAATATAATGAGACCTGCGACAATGATTTTTCATTAGGCGCCATAGAGGTAAAGGCTACTCTTCTCAGCCATCCCAACCAGGGCATAGGGTACAAGTTCATGGACACGGAGTCCGGCGGGAGCTTTGTGTTTCTCACCGATAATGAAATAACCTATAAACATCCCGGGGGACTCGAGTACGCGGACTACCTGGATTTCTGCCGGGGCGCGGACCTGCTCATCCACGACGCGGAATACATGCCGGAAGAATACAAGCTGACCAGGACCTGGGGGCACAGCGTATACACGGACGTGCTGGACATGGCGATCGGGGCCGGGGTCAAACGCCTGGGATTGTTCCACCACAACCAGGAACGGACAGACAAACAGGTGGACGAAATGGCAGCAAACTGCGTCAGAATAGTCAAGGAAAGAGGGGCCGGGCTGGAGTGTTTCGCGGTGAAGGTGGGGCAGGAGATGGAGGTATAGGTCTTCTTTTTTTACAGGATGTACCCGCCTTCGTCCTGCCTCAGGACGGGCAGGCAAGATAAACAGGATTTTATTTAAGGAATCAGGGGTTGGTCATCAGTGACCGGCTAAAGCTGTCATTCCGGCGACCCTTCGTCAAGCTCCCCGCTTCGTCGGTACTACGCAGGGCAGGCAGGGTGACGGCTGGAATCTTGCCAAAGTAAACTCGAGCCAAGGTTTTCTATGGTAAGACGCCGGGTCGGGGCCCGGCGTGACATAGTTCTATTTCCCCACTCCATACTCGTAACACCGCATACCTAGCCATCCCGTCAAAACTGATACTAACTGCCTGGGATCTGTATCCCAATTGATAAAATAAAAAGCGGAAGACTTCAATTTTTCTAAAAATCCAAACATCATCGCATTGGCACGGCTTTTGATTACTCCTTATGGCAAACCCAAAAAGGAGAAGAATCATGAAACACAAAACAATAATTAGAAATATCATAACGGGGATGTCGGTGCTTTCCCTGATGGCCTGCATGGAAACCACGTCAGTAAATGAGACAGCGGACGATCCGGAGGGCCTGGAGGCCCAGGTGGGCACCCTGGTTTTTAACAGCTTGAACCAGTCAGGAGATCTGGGAACCACCCTTGCCATCGCCGACGGGGCGCCCGGGCTTAACAAAAGCACCGGTTTGTCCCAGGTGAACCAGGCCGGGCTGGCCGGGCTGGCCAAAGCGGCCGCCGGAGGCAACTGCCTCACCGATACCAGCCTGGATTTGTCGGACACGGCTGACGGCATTGCCGTATTCCAGGTGGTGACGGAATGCGACGGCTTCAGGCAGACAGAAACGGCCTGGGCCAATTGGGATGACAAAGCCAAGGACGATATCGGTGAAAACGAAAACATCAGGAGCTTCAAATATGAAAAAGAGGAAGCATCCGGAAAAGTGGAGACAGCCATGTTTACCGACCTGGACGGGGACGGCATTGCCAACGGGGACGCTGTCTATAACGGGCAGGTCCGCCTGGAAATGACCAGTTCGGATCCTTCGGGCATTACCGAGCACAGTATCATAGACGTGGATGCCGGCCCGGACCGTAACTTTGACGCTGAAGATGATAACCTGATACTGGGCCTTTCCTGGGAAAAGACCAGCAACGGAGCGGTCATCGGCTCGGCTGCTTTTATTGACGCGGACGAAGACGGCATCCTGGCCGGTCCGGGCCTGACTTCCCTGGTGGACCTGGAGCTCTTTGAAGCCGGCAATCCCCTCAAGCCCCTGGTGGCATCCAGCAGGCTGAACCTGAGCCCGGACGATGTGGACGGGCGGCTGCTCGCCATTTCAGGTGAAGAAATATTCAAGAACGGCCGGGTGAACCGCCTGGAAGTGACGGACGCCCAGGGTGACGTCATCATCGATCCCGGAGACATCGCCACGGTCAGGATTACCTCGGACTATCCCGTTGACGGCGAGGACCTGCATTCGGAACTGGTGCTGGTGATTGGCGTGGGCAGCGGCCTTCAAGACGAGTCGGACAACCTTATTTACGAGCTGCACGCTACCCATGAAAAACGCTTCGGGCCTATCGCCTTGGAAGAGTTCCACTTCGTGACCGAAGAACCCTTCATGGAAGGCCAGGAACCCACGAGCGGAACCGTGGAAGCGCTGGTGGAATACCGCAATGGCGATCTGGTCACTGTATCCGGGACCTTCAGTGAAGGCCTGCTGCAAGCCACCATCACCGGTCCCGATGGGACCCTGACCGTTACCTGGGACGCGGACGGAGAACAGGTGGAGGAAAATTCCTAGGGGTGCCTTTCCTCTGTATGCTCAAAAGCCGGCCCTTCGGGGCCGGTTTTTTATTTATGCGCCGGTCTTTTTTTAAATCCATGGAACTGTCGAAGGTTCTGACGTGGCTTATTTTTTTAAAAATTCATAGATTAAAGATGCGGGTTTTTCGCAATGACCACGCAAAACCTAATTTCTTATACAGCACGGAGGAACAATGAATAATAGACGCATAGGATTGCACAGCGATGACCGGCCAAAACAATGGTACAATATTCTGGCTGATATCAAACTGAATCCGCCCCTGGGACCGGACGGAAAGCCGGTGGGACCGGAAATGCTGGCCCCGGTCTTTCCCATGAATCTCATCGAGCAGGAAGTAAGTTCCGAGCGATGGATAGATATTCCCGAACCGGTCCAGGATGTGTACTCAATGTGGCGTGCCACTCCGCTCATCCGCGCGGTTAGTCTGGAAAAAGCCCTGAGTACGCCCGCGAAAATCTACCTGAAAGACGAGAGCGTCAGTCCAGCCGGGAGCCATAAGCCCAATACCGCTGTGGCCCAGGCTTATTTCAACAAGGAATTCGGCATACAGAAACTGACCACGGAAACGGGCGCCGGACAGTGGGGGAGCGCCCTGGCGTTTGCCGGCAGCCAGTTCGGGGTGGAAGTGGAAGTATACATGGTCAGGATTAGTTTCGAACAAAAGCCTTACCGGAAAACCCTGATGCGCACCTGGGGAGCAACGTGCTATTCCAGCCCCACCACCCGGACCAAGGCCGGCCAGGCCGTGCTGGAAAAAGATCCGGATACATCGGGAAGCCTGGGCATCTCCATCAGCGAAGCTATTGAAGCCGCGGTGTCTGACCAGTCCGGCAAAACCAGGTACTCGCTGGGATCCGTGCTCAATCATGTGATGCTTCATCAGACCGTTATCGGACAGGAAGCCAGGAAGCAGCTGGAGAGCGTTGGGGATTATCCCGATGTGGTCATCGGATGCGCCGGAGGAGGCAGTAATTTTGCCGGGCTCGCCTATCCCTTTGTCCATGACAAGATAAACGGCAAAGACATCGACATTATTCCGGTGGAACCGGCCGCCTGTCCCACCATGACCAAAGCCGCTTTTGCCTATGACCATGGTGATGAGGCCGGATATACCCCGTTACTGGCCATGCACAGTTTAGGACATGATTTTGTTCCCGCCCCGATCCACGCCGGCGGATTGAGGTATCACGGCATGGCGCCGACTGTGTGCCAGCTTATCGTGGAAGGCATTCTTGCCCCCGCCTCTGTCACTCAAATAGAGGCCTACAAAGCGGGTGTGCAGTGGGCCCGGACAGAGGGTATCGTACCTGCCCCCGAAACTAACCATGCTTTAGCCCAGATTGTGAAAGAAGCCAATAGGGCCAAAGAAGAGGGAAAAGAAAAAGTCATTCTGGCGAATTTCAGCGGTCATGGGATGCTTGACCTGGCCGCGTATGAGAAATTCCTGGACGGGAAACTCGAAGAGGTACAGCTTCCGCCGGAAGTTCTGGAAAGGGCGGCGGCGGTCACTTCCCAGTATCCAAAGCCGGAAATTCTCAAGAGCAGGTAACAGCCGGGAGACAGTGTGGCGACAGTCCGCGATCGAGGCCGGGTAATTTTTTTTCAATCCCGCCGGCCCGGATATTTAGGGCCATGGCGGGCCCCTCAAGGGAAAGATAATGACCGGGGGCTCTGACAAGAAGTGATATATGCCGGCTATTGGGTAAATGAGCAACTATATCCATGGTTACACGGAACGGGAAGGGCGGCGCCTGAGCGAGCAGGCCGGTATTTTATTTCCCGCTTTGCTTCTTCCGTTTCATTAAAAACTTCAGTTGCATTTGCTTGACAGGAGTTTTCCGGCTGGCTGCCAGCACCGTCTTCCACATCCCGATATATGCTTTTTCCACTTCTTCTATGTTTTCAGCCGGGGGCAGGCGGCAGCCCTTATTTGTCCTCAACTGTTTCAAACTGATGTTGTAGATATCGATTTTCCAATCCTGGTCAAACTTTGGAGGCGCGGCTTTTAAGATATCGTTCCGTACCGGAATCATGCCGAAGCGCCTGCATTCGGCGAGCTGGTTTTCCCTGTTTGTGATGAAGGTGATCAGCTCAAAGGCCAGCCCGGGATTTGTTGAGGTGGAACCGATTCCCCAGAACCACCCGCCGGTGCTGATAGAGCGCGACCCTTTTTGTTTTCCATCAGCCAGCACCGCTTCAGGCATCAGGGCGAAGCCCAGGTCCTCGGGGTCCTTAAGAAACAACGTCGAATCGCTAATGCCGTGCAGAAAATAGCAGTCTATCTGGCTCAGGAAGGAAAGAAATATTTTTTCTTCCCTCATGGCTTTCCATATATCTTTTCCGTCCCAGCCCTGCCTCCAGGACTCGGTATTATACAGATTGTTTCCAGCCATTACCGACTCCCAGAATAACACATTGAAAAAATACCTGGAGCCTGGATTCAAAATGTCTTTGGCCTCCGCCCCCATCTGGAAACATCTGTCCATCAATCCGATGGCTGTGCCGCTGTATTCCTTTCCCCGGTGGGCGATGCGGCCGGTTTTAGTTTCGTTGTATGCTTTGTTGGCCCAGTAATATCCCGCTACCAGCAGGTCCAGATAGTTCCATTCATTCGGGTCCCTTTCTAATTTGTAGTCATCAGGCAGGGTTATGGAGAAGTCATTTTTCAGTACGGCCTCTATCCCGGAACGCATGGACCGCCAGCCCTTTCCCGCTTCCCTTAATCTTGATTTCCGGTAGACCATGATGCGGGTCTCAAATTTGCGCGGGATGTAATAGACCTTTTCCATGAAGACACCCAGTTTGAACAGGAAATAGTCATTTTTAATCCGGTTTATGTTTTCAGGATCCAATACCTCGTCCAGAGGGACCACGAATTTGTTGTCTACCAGTGACTTCGCCATCCCCATGGGCACTTTCACCACGTCGATTTGCGGGTCCCAGGTATCCATCTTTTTTTTCAGTTCCCAGTTATCAGAAAACGTTAATACATCGATTTCGCATTGTTTGAGCTCCTCGAA
>JBHPJW010000104.1:0-7394 GCA_042567505.1 Fibrobacterota bacterium | reverse complement strand
AGGAGAAGGTAAAGCTTTTCGCGGAAGGTCTCGATGCGCGCGAATGGGCCTTTCATACTCCTGAAAAGGGACAGAAGGATCCTTTAGACCTGCACCAGGCCTTTATTGAATTTTCTGATATAGCACATTTGGATTTAAACATGAAAGCAGGCCGGCAGACATTCAGTTACGGAAAAAAGAGACTGGTAGCCGCGCCGGTATGGGGCAACAAGGTCCGTTCTTTTGACGCCGTTCTGCTAGGGGTAAAGATGAAAAACCTGGAAAGCGAGGTCTTTTTCGGCAGCAGGGTCATCTATGAGGAATCCGGATTTAATAAGAGTAAATGGGAAAAGGTCTTTGCCGGGACATACAATACCATCACTGTTGATGCCGGTACACTGGTAGACGTTTACCTGCTTGGCCTTGTTGACAGGGAGAATGATGATGGGCGCTATACACTGGGGACCCGGTTTAACCATCGCAAACTTCCTGGAACAGAGATCGATGCCGAGGCGGCATGGCAGTGGGGCGAAAACCAGGGAAAGGAGATTCGGGCCTATGCGGGGGCTTTTTATGTTCAGAAAAAGCTTGAGAGAAAATTCAGTCCTCAGGCCAAACTGGAAGCGAATATTGCGTCAGGGGACAGAGACAATACTGACAATGCTGACGGGACCTTCTCTTCCCTGTATCAGGCCGTGCACGGCCAGAACGGGATTATTGATTTTTTCCGCTGGCAGAACCTGAGGGAACTGGCCGGGGTGTTTTGCATTACATTATCCAAACAGATAAAGGCTCAACCTGAAGCTCACTGGTACTGGCTGGATAGCGGGGCAGACGCCTGGTACCGCAGTACCGGCAAAGCCCTCTGGTCCAATCCGGAGTATGCCGGGAACCTTTTCGCCGGTTCGGAATATACCCTGATTGTCAAGTACACATTTAACAGACACCTTAAGGGTGATGCCGGCTATTCCTTTTTTCATTCCGGTAACGTTGCTGGAACCGCGGGAGATCGGGACGGGGTACATTTTATATACGGGCAGGCTATTACAGTCTTTTGATCTAGAAGGAGGTTGATGTGAAATACCCAGGTACGTTAGGATTATTCCTGGCTTTCTTATGGGGGTTTTCCTGGTCCGGAGAAAACACGTTAAAACTTGCTACCACCACCAGCACCTATGAAACCGGGTTGCTTGGCGTTATCTTCGCTCCGTTTGAAAAGAAACAGAAACTCCAGATGCATATCCTTGCTGTGGGAACGGGCAGGGCCCTCAAGCTGGGAGAAAACGGGGACGTCGACGTTATCCTGGTGCACGCGCGCACGGCTGAAGACAAGTTTGTGGCCAAAGGCCATGGCGTCAACCGGCGGGACGTGATGTATAACGATTTCGTGGTGCTCGGGCCTGAGGCGGACCCGGCGGGAGTCAGGGCGGCGAAAAAGGCTGAAGAAGCATTAAAAAAAATCTCTGCCGCACAATCGACTTTTGTTTCCCGCGGAGATGACTCGGGCACCCATAAAAAAGAAAAAAGCCTGTGGAAGAGCGCGGGCCTGGCGCCTGCCGGCAAATGGTATTTGGAGAGCGGCCAGGGGATGAGCGCCACCTTGAGAATGGCTGATGAAAAAAACGCCTATGTGCTGGCCGACAGGGCCATGTGGTTTTTTCATAAAGAGAGAACCAGGCTCAAGCTGCTGCTGCAGGGCGATCGGGCATTGCTCAATCCCTATGGCATTATAGCCGTCAGCCCCTATAAATACTCTCATGTGAGATACGATAAGGCCATGGCGCTGATAAGCTGGATGACCTCCCCGGAATGCCAGAAGATGATAGAAGCGTACAGGAAAAACGGAAATCAGCTGTTTTATCCCAATGCAGCACGTCCGGTTAAGTAACAGGAAACGGGAAGCATATGGAATTTCTCATTGACGGAATACGTGAAGCTATAGCCATATTACTTTCCTTTGATAGAAATTTCCTGGACATAATATCTGTTTCCCTGAAGGCGTCCCTGTTGTCAATCATCCTTGCCTCAGCGGCGGGAGTACCGCTCGGTATTTTTCTGGCCCTGAAAAAATTTCCCGGCAGGGGGATTATGGTGACTGTGGTAAATTCCCTGATGTCAGTCCCTACCGTGGTGATTGGCCTGCTGGTTTATTCCTTCCTCTCCCGCCGGGGCATGTTGGGGGACCTGGGCCTCCTCTACACTATCACGGCCATGGTCATCGGGCAGTCTCTCCTGGCATTTCCCATTGTCACCGGGCTTACCGTATCTGCGGTCCGGAGCCTGGATAAGAGAGTCTTTCCTACCATAGTATCCCTGGGCGCCAATACAGGTCAGGGCCTGTTCATGGTCGTGAAAGAGGCCAGGTACGCAATCACGGCGGCGGTCGCTGCCGGATTCGCCAGGGTATTTGCCGAGATAGGCATCTCCATGATGCTGGGAGGGAACATCAAAGGATATACGCGCAACATAACCACGGCCATAGCCCTGGAAACAGCCAAAGGGGAATTCGCCGCGGCGCTGGCGCTGGGAATCGTGCTGGTGTTGATAGCTTTTGCCGTGCATTTGACGGTCAACCGGTTCCAGAGGATGGCGGTATGAGCGTGTATTCCCTGCAGGGTATCATAAAAGAACGGGACGCGTTCAGCTTGATGGTGGAAAGATGCAGGCTCCATGCCGGTGAAATATATGCGGTACTGGGCCCAAACGGCAGCGGTAAGACCACGTTTCTGGATCTGCTCTCCATGCAAGAAGAACCGGAGGCAGGGGTGATATTTTTCCAGGGGCGGAAGGTCCCTTATCATGTGTCCCATGCGCTGATGCGAAACAGGCGCTTGGTCAGCTACCAGATGCAGCATCCCTATCTATTCAACATGAGCGTGATGGAAAATATCTGTTACGGCCTGAAACTGCGAAAGGTCCCAAAGGCGGAACAGAGGAAAAAAGCCTCAACCATCATGGAAAAGCTGTCGCTCTCGCCTTTGGCAGAAAGAAACGCGCGCAGCCTTTCCGGAGGAGAGGCGCAGCGGGTGGCCCTGGCCCGGTCCCTGGTTCTGGACGCGGAGGTATATCTTCTGGATGAGCCCACGGCAAATGTCGACAGTGAAAACATAAGGGAGGTCGAAAATATAATCCGGTCCCTGGGAGAAAGAAAGACGGCAGTGGTGTTTTCCACCCACACCAGGGAACAGGCTTTCAGGCTCACGGAAAACATTTATACCATTATGAACGGCCGGTTACAGGGCGCGACTTTTGAGAACATTTTTTCCGGTGTTCTGAGGGAGGAGCGGGACGGATTAAAATCAGTTGCCCTGGCAGGTGGTTTACAGTTGACATTGAGCAAGGGGTTGCCGGGGCCGGTTACCCTGTCCATCAATCCCAGGGACATTATTCTCTCGCACAGCCAGTTTGAGTCGAGCGCGTTGAACAGTTTTAAAGGGAACATCAGCAAGATCGAGGCGGTCAACGGATCATTGAAAATATTTGTGGATACCGGGACGGTTTTCTGCGCCTTAATCACGCACAAGTCTTTTTTCGATATGGGACTCAATATTGGGAAAAGCGTGTGGTTGACATTCAAGGCCAATGCGGTTAAAGTATTTCAGTGACTCGAACCGTGGTCGTCCTCGTTGTCGAAGAAAAAGAAAAAGAGATAATCCAAAAGGAGGTGTTACATGAATCAGGAAGAAAAGCAGCAGGTCATCGACCAGGTTGCGGTTGACGTCGAGGGAAGGAAAAAGATCCCCTGCGCATTGGCCTTTGAGATACACCGGCAGCATGAAATCCCGCTGAAAGAGATAGGGGAGATATGCAATGACCGTGGCATCAAGATAAGCAGTTGTCAGTTGGGATGTTTTAGGTAAAGAAGAGAATAGACGGAAGAGTACAGATGAGGGGCCGGGAGTTAGTGGTCATAAGGCAGAGGACAGATAATAGGAGACGGAACAGAACAATCGTTCTCGTCGTCGTCGTCCTCGTTCTCCTTAGCCCAGTCCCTAATCCTTAAATACCTAAAAACAACCAGTAGCGGCGTGCCGGTGGCACGCCGAAACAATTGAAAATCCGGACTCAAAGACAATGATTTCCTATGAACCCTAAAACCATCGTCATAGCCGGAGCCAGGAGCAGAATCGGCAAGACTACGCTTGCCCTGCGCATACATGATCTCCTGGAAGGTTCTGAGGTAATCAAGCTCGGCCATGGCAGGATAAAGCCGGAGATGCCCAACCATTTTTATGAATACGGAACTTCCTTTGAGACCATTAAACAAAAACATCTGGGAACGAAATGGCTGATTATTGAGAGCAATTCCATACGTAAGGAAATCAATCCGGATGTAACGATATTCCTGGATGGGGAAGGCTCCAAACCGTCAGCCCAATTTGCCCGCGAACATGCTGATATCATTTCCGGGACCTTAATCAAACCCGCCATCGCGGAAGCTCTTGCCCGGCGTCTGGAGATCAGCGGTAATCTGGTACATGAAATCATTTGGCTTTCCGGGGCCCGGCCTGAGCCGGCTTCTGCTGTTATTCTGGCCGGGGGAAACAGCCGGAGAATGGGAACAGACAAGGCTAATCTCATGATGGGAGATAAAACCGTGTTAGAAGGACTGGTAGAGGCATTACACCAGGTCTTTGACCAGGTCATCTTGAGCGGAAGTAATGTTCCTCAATTGAGGAATGACATTATGATCGTACCGGACGAGGTTCCGGGCAAAGGCCCGTTGATGGGGATATGCTCGGCGCTCAAGGCTTCTTCTCATACCACTAACTTTATCATAGCTTGTGATATTCCCAATATTGATGTGTTCACGCTCAGGCTGCTCCTGTCCCGATCTTCCCTGTATGAAATTGTGCTGCCGTCTGTAAAACAAGGGTATTATGAACCCCTGTTCGCGGTATATCAGAAGCAAGTATGGACAAAAGCGGAAAAGCTGTTGGACAAGGGAATAGGTAAAATCTCAGAACTGATTAACGAATGCAGGGCAGAAATTGTTACCATAGGCAACAGGGATTGGTATGTTAACCTGAACACACCTGAAGATTTTGAGAAGTACCTTTTAAAAACCGGAGCCGGTAACCATGAGCGATACTGAAGAAATGCAGTTGACCACCGAATTCGAAGTCTTGAGTATTCATGAGGAGTCCCATCACAAAAAAATTCTGCAGATTGCCACTGAAGTCCCGCTTGTCATCAGCGCGAACGGGACAGAGCTGGCAACCATTATGAGCAGTCCTTGCGACCTGAGGGAATTGGTTTATGGATTTTTATTTACCTCAGGTTTTATACATAAACCCGCTGAAGTCTTGTCCTGTGAGTTGAACAGGGACAACATGACCATGAAGGTTGAGCTGGCGCGGTCCCCGGATCCTGAACAGGTAAACAGGCGAATATATACAGCGGGTTGCGGAAAGGGCGTGATGTATTTTGATGAAAAAGGTCTGCCATCCAAACCTCCTTTTGATGTTAAAGGGATCCTTACAAAAAACCAAATTTTTGATTTGATGAAATGGTTCCAAACGTCAGGAGGCCTGCATAAACGCATCAGAGGAGCGCACACCGCGGCCATGAGCGTGAAAGGAGAATCGCCGGACTTCGGGTATGACGACGTGGGCAGGCACAACGCCGTGGATAAAGTGATAGGAAGGGCCCTGCTGGAACAATATACCATGGAAGAATGCATACTCCTGGCATCGGGCCGGGTGTCGACGGAGATCACACACAAGGCCATAAAGGCCGGCGTTCCGGTTGTGCTTTCCCTGGGAACGCCCACCCATCACGCCATCCTGCTGGCAAGGACCATGAACCTCACGCTCATGGGTTCGGCCCGGGGCCGGCAGGTTTCCGTCTTTACAGGTGTTGAGAGAATAAATTTTTAGACTGGATAACAGGATAACAGGATTGACTGGATTTTATTTATTAAATCAACAGCCTATGTATTATAGGCGCTTCGAAAGGCTAGGGCAATCATTAATCAGAAATCAAAATTCGTGTTCTGAAACCTTATCTCTCTCCTCGTCCTTCATACCTCATAGCTTACACCCCTATCACTCCAACCTTTGGTGAAGGACCTATTATATCCTGTTCATCCTGCTATCCTGTCCAAAAAAAAAGATTATTATTATTTAGGAGGAATTGAATTCGGATACCTATGATTACTTTTGAAGAAGCAAAAGAGATAACTCTGCGTGCGGCCAAAAGGCTTCCTGCTGAAAAGGTGCCCCTTCAGGAATCCCGGGGCAGGATACTCGCCGAAGACATCCATTCCGACCTGGACCTTCCGGTGCAGGACCTTTCGGCCATGGACGGATTCGCCTGCCGGAGGTCCGACCTTGGCGCCCCTCTGGAGATAATCGAGACCATCCCCGCCGGCTCCATGCCAAAAAAAAGCGTAGGACCCGGGCAGTGTTCCAGGATCATGACCGGAGCAGCGGTGCCCCGGGGAGCGGACCTGGTGGTTATGTATGAGCATACCCGGGAAGAAAACGGCATGGTGACAGCGGAACAGAAAAGCGGGAAGACAAACATCCGGCGCCGGGCCGAGGACATAAAAGAAGGCGACTGTGTGTTGAGGGCGGGCACAAGAATACATGCTGCGGAAATCGCCGTGCTGGCTTCGGTGGGTTGCGCGTCTGTCCCCGTGTCGGTCGCTCCGCTAGTTGGGGTGATAGCCACAGGAGACGAACTGGTGGAACCCGGTGAGAAGCCCGACGGCGCATGCATCAGAAACAGTAACAGCTATCAGCTGTGCGCGCAGATAGAGCAGATGAACTGCAGGCCGCGGTATTTCGGCATAGGCGGAGATAAACCGGAGGAACTGGACAGACTGTTAAAAACGGCCATGGCCCAGTGTGATGTTATTCTGCTTTCAGGGGGAGTGTCCATGGGCGACTTTGACTATGTGCCGGATGTGCTCAGGCGGAACAATATTGAACTGTTGTTTGAGAAAGTGTCTGTGAAGCCGGGTAAGCCCACGGTTTTTGGTTTGGGCAGGGACACTTTTCTTTTTGGTCTGCCGGGCAATCCGGTGTCCACTCTGGTCTGCTTTGAAATGCTGGTCAAGCCGTTTTTATTCCAACTCTTGGGCCATTCCTTAAGGCCGTTAACGGTTCGCGCAAAACTGGAGCAGGATCTCAAACGGAAAAAGGCCGGGCGGAGCGAGTTTGTGCCTGTTAAACTGACTCCGGATGGCAAGGTTCAACGCCTGGAATACCATGGCTCAGGCCACATACATGCATACACCAGGGCGAATGGAGTTATCTATGTTCCCAGAGGGATTGAATCACTGGCCGCGGGAACAGGAGTGGATGTAATCTTGATGTGAAAAAAAAAGGGTATTCATACCCCAGTAAGATTTTTCCATTACGCGGATACTCGTTTTTAACGATTCAGGATTTGATAGTTTGCTCTTTCCG
>JBHPJW010000103.1:0-7401 GCA_042567505.1 Fibrobacterota bacterium | reverse complement strand
TTCTATCGGGCGGAGGGGCCCTTCTCTCGGCCGCTGCCACTGTTTATCTGCTCCTGCGTTACGGGGACGGCCACCGGACAGAACCCGAAAGAGAGAGGACTGCCGGCCATTTCGTCGTAACATCGTCAGCTTCAAGGGAAATTGAAGTACATTATATATACAGGTTCTAAACATGTTTAAGACCGCACCCTCAGGGACCAATACCATTATGATGGCGGCTTTCCGCTTCGTTTCCCTGTTATGCCTTGGCACGGCCTTTTTCTTCGCCTGCGAGATCCATGACCCGGAAAAAATCGAAGTCATGCCCAGAGCTGAGACCCTTTTATGGATGGATACTCAATGTTCTGAACAAGGTCAATATGATTCGGTTACTTCCCTTGAGACGCTGTACTTTGCCCTTACAGGACCGGAAACATTGCAAACTAGCCAATTCGACAGCCAGTATATACTGGCCAGTGACACTTTGATAACTGCCTTCACCAGATTTGATACGGCCCAATGTAAGACTAGAGAAATCCAGGGGGTGATCAAATGGCTCAACCAGGATAAGACCCAGGGCGATACCATGTCCAGATTGATGGATTCATCTGAGTTTATCTCCCGATCAGACTACGACCTCAGTGATACCAGTCTCATTCCCCTGTCAATCGACACCTTTCTAGTGTCTGAAATATTATATGGCGATACCAGCTATGACACCTCACTTGCCAGGGACACTTCATTGGGCGCTGTTAGCTATTGGATAGTCCCTTCAGAAGATACTCTCAATCTTTTCCTTGAAAACAGCATCAATCAGCATGATACGGTGACAGGTACATTGCTGAGACAGACCTTTGAATACACAGGATATGTCCTATCTGAAAGACCCGAAACCCTTCTGGTTGTCATCGATGCGGACTCAATGCCTGAGAAGGTCACAGACATTATCACCGGAACAGCATTCTCTCTTCAATTGGTTTCTTATCACGAGCCCTCATTACCGCTTCTGGCAACCGTCTGGCCGTCGGCGCCGGACTCCATCAACGCATCCCTTGTCTATCCGGAAACCCTGCTGGCCATTATCGAGGTTCCCGATACAGGTTTTGAAGTCAGGGTCTTGGACGCATCGGAGTGGCCCGGAAATTTTTCCCGGGACACCGCCGCCGGAATATACTCACTGATGTTTGACTCGTCTCATTCTGATACGGGCCGTGGGTGGGTCATTGAAAACGGCAGCGGCCGGATCCGCGTTATAGGAAGCCGAGGCGATGTTTACCAGCTGCCGTTTAATGTGTCAAAAACCTATTCCGGCTTCTACCCCGCCGGCTCACCGCTGGAGAGCTACTGGTCAGCGCCCTCTGACCCAGCAAAATTTCTGGGTGACGCCAGCATGTTCACACTCTCGACCCAGATTCCCGCCTCCGCTCCCGTCTATGATGATTCGGTAACCATTTCCCGCAGTCTGTTTCAACTGGCCGGAGATTTCTCCTTTGACATCCACATGAACCTGCCTGGCAACATTTTGTCCGGATACACGCTGGCCCTGTTCCTTTCGGAAGACACGGAACCAGATTTCTGGAACCTGCTGCCTTCTATACTGGAAGGTTTCGAGGTGTTTTCCCCCTGGTCCGCCGGAATTTCCTTTAACGGGAGAAGAAACGGCTTCGAAGAGGTGAAGAGCTTTGCCTTCGGGGAAACATTTTCATTGCCCAGGGAGATTCCCAATGACGTGGTCTTCCGCTTTGAAAGGACCGGCGGATCTTTTTCCTTTTTATATAAAAATACTGGAGATGACGAATTTTCCGCAATACGCAATACTGAAGAAAATCCTGACGCTGAAGGGGACCTCTACCTGTACATAGCCCTGGGCAACTATTACGGGAGCCTGACAAACATCTCCATTAACTGCGACAATTTTATTATTCGGAAAGGAGAGCTGCTTTTTCCATGATACAATTAAAAAGAATTTCAAATGACAAAGTGGAAAAATGCCTGCTAAAGGCTCATTCTCATGGGCAGGGCAGGTGATGTGGACATCAGTCTCTCGGAAACCGGTCTGCCCCAAGTGGCCCTGAAGCTCGAAAAAACCGATAAGGGCTATACCATAGAAAACGTGGAAAAACACAAGAAGATTAAGCTCAACGGCTGCGTCTTGAACAAATCCGATCTTTCTCTGGGAGACCGTCTTGAGGCCGGGGCGGAAGTATTCATCGCTGACCATGCCGGGGAGCGTGACAGCGGTCAGACGCAGGACACGGGACAGGGAGAAGGCCCGCGACAAGCTGCCACCTCCTTCCAGAACAACCTGAACCTCTTTGCCCAGGCGGCGGCTGAGGAAAAGGACCTGAATCAGCTGCTGCAGAAGATCCTGAACATCATCATGAACCTTACAAAAGGCACCGAGGCCATTATCTTTACTCTTACGGGAGAAGGCCAGCCGGAAGCGGTGGTGTCTTCGGGCCTGAAAAATCCGGAGGCGCATTTCAGCGATACCATTATCCAGGACGTTCTTAATAGCGGTAAGGGCGTGGCCATTCCCAATACCCTGGAGGACACCAAATACGCGGCGGCTCAGAGCATCGTGGACCTCAAGCTCCAGACCGTATTGTGCACTCCCGTTATGCTGGCCGGTAAAATGACGGGGCTTATTTACGTTGGCTGCCGAAAAGGCAATGTATCCTATTCACCGCAGGATCTGGAGAGCTTGAATATATATGCCCTGACAGCCGGCATGCTGATCCACAATGTGGACTACATCAGCCAGCAGAGGGAATCCATCCGACGGCTGGCCGCTGTGGAAGCGGAAGGCGGAATCGTGGCCCAGTCTCAGGCCATGAAAAAAGTGCTGGACCAGGTGAGCCCGGTAGCCGCTTCCGACATCAGCATCCTGCTCCAGGGAGAAACCGGTACGGGAAAGGACGTACTGGCCGGATATATTCACGCTAAAAGCGGAAGGGAACCCAGGGCCCTGGTTGCTGTGAACTGCAGTTCTCTCAGGGGAGAACTGCTGGAAAGCGAGCTGTTTGGTTATAAAAAAGGCGCATTTACCGGCGCGGCCGGCGACCGCCAGGGGCTATACCAAGCCGCTCACCAGGGCACCATCTTCCTGGATGAAATAGGCGAGATGGACCTTAACCTTCAGGCCAAACTGCTGCGGGTGCTGGAATCGGGCAAGGTGCGGCCGGTGGGAGGAATCGAAGAAGAATCAGTGGACGTGCGCGTACTGTGCGCCACCAACAAGGACCTGCAGGCCCTGGTGGACGAAGGGACCTTCCGGGAAGACTTGTTTTTCCGGCTTGCCCAGATGACCGTAACCCTTCCCCCGCTGAAAGAACGGGGAGAGGATATATTGCTCCTTGCCTACCATTTTCTGGAAAAATTCAAGGCCAAATACCCGCAAAAGGAAATAAAGGACTTTCACCCCGACACGATCCAGGCCCTGATGACCCACGAGTGGCCGGGCAACATAAGGGAATTGGTAAACGTACTTCATCGTTCGGTGCTCACCTGCACCGCCCCTATCCTCACACTTGATGTGGCCACTTTCAAGCAAAAATTCGCCGGCCTGGAAGACGCCACCAAACAATTCCAGAAGAACTACATCAGCCGGGCCCTGGCCATGAACAAGGGCAACCGGGAAGAAACCGCCTCCAGCCTGGGAATGAGTCGTAGTACTTTTTTCCGTTATTTATCCCAATTAGGAGTCGAATGATGATTTCTTTTTCTGTTAAAGAATTTCTCATTAGCAGACTGAGGTCTTTTTCTTTCCGGCTTTCTTCTCCCGGGTGGAAAGAGGCCGGGAAAGGAGAAACATATGCGCCAGATCTTCAGCGAATCCAAATCCCCTGGTTGATGTCCCAGAACCGGGACACACGTCCTGGATATGGAACTATGCAAAGGTGTGATCAAAGAAAAAAGAGCGTTTTAAGGGATTATTTTGAATGGCAAAGATTTTGCGTGTATAATAATGATCGGCGCGCTCTTGCACCGTGGAATTTGTATATGTACAGGTTTGAGTTTATAAAACCTCTTTTTCTTGCTTTATTAATCCTGCTGAGTTCAGGAAATAAAACAGCCTCCGCCCAGGATTTTCACTTGGGATCACAAGATATATACATTGGTTCTTCCGATACTGTGCAGGTACCGGTTTTCCTCACCAATTTCGACCAGGCAAATATCCGGATGATCAGGTTTTCCGTGAGCTATGATCCCAATGCGCTGAGCTTTGTTGAAGCCCTCCCGGCTGAGCAGTTGAATGAACCGGTAAACGCGGAATTAAACGGCCCTGACATGGTAATGGTAACTTTGGGGGGAGCGGAAGACATTATCAATTCAGAATGGGCGGAGTTGACGCAATTGACGTTCCTTACCACCGGCATGCAAGCTGACTCCAGCACACTGTTGAGCTTTACAGATATAGAGGTTACATCCGGCGCGATCCTGCCCTCGGCCAGCACGGAGTTCAATATTATCAAGGCCCCCCAGCCAAATGACAACCTTAGTCCTTCCAGTATTATTAAAGGAGATGTCAATAATGACATCAGCGTCAATATGGAAGACGTGCAGCTTGCATTTGAAAACATTACCGGGATTGGCAATCAAACCGAACCCGTGGGTACAGTGCTTGAAGTCAGCGGGGTCCATCCCACAGGTGTCCATGACGTTGCCATACTTTACCAGCATGTTGTTGGATTGCTGCCCTCCCTGCCCAATCCCAAATTCCCGGTTTCGGGACAACCAGACTTGATCATTACTGATCAGGCTGACCTGCAGTTGTCCGGCCCGGTCCAGGTTACGGGGGACCTGTATGCTTATACCATCACCGGCGCTAACCTGGAGGGGCTGCTGTCCGCCGAACTAGTTATCGAGATGGACACCAATGTGATTGAGGCGGTGAGCGCGGTACAGGCCTCTGCCGGGCCCGCCCTGATAAACGGTATGGCCGCAGATGCCGGCAGCTACCGGATATCCATCTCCAGCCCATCGGCAATCGAAGATCCCGTGCTCGACTGGATAACCATCCTTGCACTGCACAAGCCGGATGCCACTGCAAACGGCCTTCCCTCCCTTATTTCCGCAGTCATGAACGAGGGGGCCATCCGGCGTCCCGGCTATGGCTGCACAGACGCTAACTACCTGGAATATTATGAGAACGCCAGCACTGACGACGGCACCTGCATCACTGAGGTAGTAGAGGGATGTATGGATCCAAATGAATCGGGATACAATCCCTACGCGAACGTGCATGATCCTGATAGATGTGGAAGCGTTGTGGACATCATTCTACCCGCACCTGGATTCCATAACGATAATCTGGTGGTAAACAGAACTTCAATCCATTTCACTAATCCGGAAGCCCGTGCCAACCTGTTTTCCCTTGTTGATCTCAACGGGAGAGTCATGTTCATAACACAGGTCCCGCCAGGGACCAGCATCACGTTTCCCCTGTCCCGGCTGCCTGCGGGAAATTATTTCATCAGGATAAAAACAGGAGGGCGTAACCTGGCCCGGCCTTTTATTATTGTTCCTTAAAAAACATAGAATGTATGACCTGGGAAGGCTTTAATTGAAGTCTTCCTTGGTAATAAGTGACAACCGCCCTGATAATTTCAAGTCTCAATTCCGGGACTTCCCTGTCCGGTTTATGGAACTGACAAAGACCATGTTCTTCCCCCATGCACTGATTCCCCCAAAAACAACAATCCATCTCTGAACTGAGCCCGCTGGTACGCGCTTTGCTTTGATAAGATTGAACAAAGCCACGTTATCTATCTGGCGAAAACCAATCAGGGAGGCATTATGATTATTAAAAAAATATCTGCTATAATATTGTTGTTTTGGCCGGCGGTCCTACTGGCGCAAATCCAGTGGCAGACCACCCACGGCAACCTGAACCAGGGCGAGGTAAGGCTGGAAAGAAACACCATAACCGCCACCGTGTATCCGGACTACCTGGACGTGGAAGAGGAAGCAGAAATATCCACGCTGGGCGCCATTAACAATACCGGAGATCCCAACAGCCTGGAGATCTTCGGCACTTTCCGGCTGACCGAAGGATCAGCCATCGTGGGCATGCTGCTGTGGAACGGGGACATTATTCTAAAGGCTAAGCTCAAACCCCGGGCCGAAGCCGACCGGCAGTACGAAGAGGTGGTGGACCGGAACATAGTACCCCCGCCCAGGCCCAGGGACCCCGCCCTTATCGAAAGCCTGGGCAATGATACCTACCAGATGAAGATCTACCCTGTGATCCTGGGAAACTCCAGGAAAATACGCCTGCGATACCATGTGCCCTGCACCATGGACCATCAGGGACTGGCCATGAATTTAAGACCGGTGTTCGGAGCCAATATCCAGAACACAGTCGATAACATTACGGTCAAATTATTGGGTGACGACTCCGAAACCAAATATAAAATCGACTTGAAAGGATCGCTTTGGAACATTGACTTCCCTTTTGTGCTCTTCAGCTCTCCCAAAGAAAACATCATAATTTCCGAGCGGCGGGAGGTGCACAGCCTGATAGCCGGCACGGAATTTAGTTCCGGCAAATACCAGGGTAATTACCTGAACCTGTATGCCAATATACCCGAGGACGTCCTGGATTATCCGGGTCTGAACGAATTAACCGGGGTCTCCCTGACAGCAAACATTGCCAATGAATACATGAATTACTCCATGGAAGTAAACTGCGCCATGGCAGACGGACTGGATTGTGAACCGCTGGAATTCCACGGCAAGTCTCAGTTTGTCTGGAACAAGTTCATCGAGTGGCGGCTTTTTGACGGGTCCACCGGAGAGACG
Organism: Fibrobacterota bacterium; assembly: GCA_042567505.1. Lineage (GTDB taxonomy): Bacteria > Fibrobacterota > Fibrobacteria > UBA11236 > JADFYW01 > JBHPJW01. The sequence goes on along the minus strand of JBHPJW010000103.1, from coordinate 618 downwards.
CTGGAAACCTTTATCCAGCGTCCCAGGGTCATTTCCCGGGAAGCCGACACTTCCACAGCGGTGCTCTGGGCGTCCTCCGGGTTTCCCTTCTCAGAGGCCAATGAGTCGTACATGGGCGCGAATTACGGATTCATCGACCAGTCGGGCAGCCTGCTGGCGCTGGAAGAGGACAGCCTGGGGCGTGAGGAACAGGTCCTCTGGGAATATTCCGGCGTTCCCAGACTGCGTCCTGTGGAAATAGTCCACCCCGACTCCTCGCAGATGCTGGAAGAAAATGAGAACCAGGAAGAGCTGGTGTATGGATGTATGGATCCGATCTCCCCCTCCTTTAATTCCAGCGCGAATATCCACGACCCGGGCCTGTGCACGGAAAACGCTGCGCTCTCGGCAGAGCCTGATCGTCTCCTCATCATTGAGAACCTGATTATCAGCAGTGACATGCTACGGTTTACCAATCCGAGACTTGAACATATGGAAATAACCATCTATGACCTTAAAGGCAAGTTGGTCTTCCGAAGACTGCTGCCGGCGTACAATGTTCTTGAGTTCGCTTTGCGGGAACTGCGGGCCGGAAAGTATTTCATCAGGATCAAGTCCGGCAGTCAGGTTTATTCCCGG
>JBHPJW010000102.1:0-7421 GCA_042567505.1 Fibrobacterota bacterium | reverse complement strand
TTGACGTAGCCAGGAACTTTTTTGCTAATTACCAATTCCTTGTCTTTTTTATCAGTTAAAAATATTCCCTCCAATATTGGGTAAGTGCCAGGATATTTTTTGCTAATTTTAACAACATGATCTTTTATTAAATTAGAGAAATTCTTGTTATAATTTTCCACAATGTTTTTATATGATAATATCGTAACATCAGAAGGCTTCTCATATAGAAGTTCTATAAGGTATAGGTAAATTAAGGAATCAGAGATAAAAGGAATTTTTTCTTTTAGCTCATTTGTGGAGCCTAAGTTGGAAATCACTTTTATCGCTTTAATTCTTTTGCTTCATCTTTATGATCTATACCATTGATTATTTCAATACATTTGTTGTCATTTTCAATCTTCATGCATTTATTTATAAGATAGACCTTATCAAGTTTTGCATATAAAGATGCAGATCCGAAAAGTATTATGCTAAAAATATAAGATGAGCGCATTTTTTACCTTTATAGAGTAATGCCTTGAATTTTAAACCACTGTTCATCACTGCCAGATTCATATTTTTTGGGAGCAGTCTCATGGAGATACTGATCTACTCTCTCAGAACAGTTCCAGTGCATTATATTATCATTTTTGTCAACGTCTGCTAATTTATATTTTGTTGTATGGAGTAATTCATGGGTAAAAACAGATGATTTCTCACAGGCGCCAGATGCATTTACAGCTTTTTGAACTACCTTGAAAATGAGCGAAACTGTAAGGCAGGAACAAGAAATCACCGGCTGGCTGCAATTCATAGCTTTTTCCGGTTTGTACAAACAGAAGTGCCGGAATGTCTAATGCAATGTCAGAGGATTCTGGCAATACCAAAATACCGCACTGAACGTACAGAGCGCAATTATTTATCCCCTGAAGATCTTAAAATATTGCTTTCACAGCCAAACCAGAGTAAATCGAGTGGCCGCCGTGATTTGGCAATGCTAAGTCTTCTTTACGATTCCGGCGCCCGTGTACAAGAGCTAATCGATATAAATTCAGGGGACATACGTTTCGAAAAACCGGCTCATATCCGCTTGACAGGAAAAGGACGGAAGCAACGCATTGTTCCTCTCATGTCAGGCACAGTGAAAATCCTAACAGAGTATATGAAAGAATGTAATTTATTCTCCTCGCAAAATAACGGCAATCCATTATTTACTAATCGGTACGGTAAGCGCATATCCCGATTCGGAGTTCAATATATATTGACCAAGTATGTAAATAAAACAAAAGCCGTGTGGCCTATGTTTAATTATCCAGTAAGCCCCCACACTCTGCGCAGGACAAAGGCAATGCATATGCTTGAAGCCAACACGCCTCTTGTAATCGTACGGGATTTTCTGGGGCATGTAGATATTAATACTACCGGAATATATGCAAGAGCAAGTATAAACTTGAAACGTGAGGCTCTTGAGAAAGTTGATTCCTACACTCCCAAGGTAAAACAAGCTGCGGCAATCTGGAAAAGGGATAAGAACATCCTTGAGAGGCTGCAATCTCTTTAAGTACGGAATATTATGTTGAGTTAAAAATCCAAAAAATGGCCTAATTATCCATAAATCAAAGCTTTTTTCCAGATACTCAACATAACAAAAAACCGAAAATTATTGATACAACCACTGGTGACACCTTAAGGAGGCCTTTTCACGGCGATTTTATTATCGAGTCCCCCTGAAAGACAAAAAGTGCGGCCGTTTGCAGCTCATCCTTAACGTATTGCCGGGTTTCTGACTAGTGGGCTTCGCCGCGCTTCACCCTGCCAGGTCTCAAATTTATAAATCCGGCAAGGATATAGACAGGCAGGTGAGTGAACGAGCGAATAAAAAAATGATGTGCGGTCTAAACAGCCGCGAACAGATCTTCCAGCCTCAGCTGGTTGTTCACTGCATGGTGGAAGTGCATGTTTTCCTTTGCCCCGGATCCCGTTATCAGGGTGAGGAAGACCGTCTTTTTGGTCCCTGTCACCTCGATGAATTTCTCTTTTTTATAGAGGAGCTTTGCGGCATATGCTTTCGTCACGGTGAACGGGCCGGAGTGAAACTTAAGCTCGCACAGGTTGATGCAATTGTCTGAACGGTCGATAACCATGTCTATCTGGACGCCATCTTCCTTACCGCGCTGGGGGACGTATCTCCATGAAGACCAGGAATGGATTATGCCGCTGATGCCCAGGGCGGACGCGATTTGATGTATATGATTATGGCACAGGCTTTCGAACGCATACCCGGACCAGCTCTTCCAGGAAGCGCTGTTCTGCAGCATAAGCCAGAGGTCGGGCCTGGGCGGGACCCGGCTGTTTCTCATTTCCCGCTGCCACTTGAGGTAGAAAATCGAATACTCGTCAACGAGCCGGAGAAAGGATCCTTTTTTCCGGCTCCCGAAAAGGGGCGTTTCCGCCATAAATCCTGATTCAATCAGTTCCTTTTTTACGCGGTTCCGGACGCTCCCGCTTTCTATGCCGGCCTCCCGGAACAGCGCTTCCCTGTTCATACCTTCTCTTTTCCGCATGAGCGTTTTTATGACCCGTACGTGCAAGTCGCTTTTTGCAAACAGGGATTTAAAAAGCCTGTCAAATTCTCCATACAGCAGGGAATCCGGATTAAAAATCCTGTCCCCGATTATCTGCGCCGTTGACATACCCGGGCGCACCATGTCCAGGTAGGCGGCCACTCCACCCAGGGCCAAGTACAGTTCCGCGATACCGGCCCGCGACAACTGAACGCCTTTTCCCTCCAGGTACTGTTCCGTTTCATGCAGGGAAAAGGGCAGCAGCCGGATCATCCTGGTTATCCGGTTGTATAGCCCCCCCCCTGGCATTGATGACATTATTTATCATCCAGGACGCGGCTGATCCGCATACGATGAGGACCACGCGCGGATCAGAAGCCAGGTACCGGTTCCAGAAATAGGTAAGTGACTCCAGGAACCCGGATTTTTTAGTCACGAGCCATGGCAATTCATCAAAAAACAGGATGATTTTCTTCCGCTGTTTGACCGTCTTCAAGGCCTTTCTCAGCACATGGAACGCGTCCTGCCAGGATTCGGGCACGGGAAAGGGCTCTCCCTTATTAAACACCTCGGCATACACATGCGCGAAATTCACCAGCTGCTGCCTGGCAGTTTCCCGGGGCGTGCCGGTTATATGAAAAAAGATCCCTCTGTCTTCAAAAAAGTTCTTTACCAGGTATGTTTTGCCCACCCTGCGGCGTCCATAAACGGCCAGGAATTCCGGAGATTTGGAATTGAAAATCTCCTCCAGAAGTTTCACCTGTTTTTCCCTGGCTAGAATTTTCATATCAATAAAATGGAAAAATATACCATATTATGCAACATTATTCCATTATATCAAATATAAAACGGAATAATCAACTATTTTTTCGTGGATTTTTCCATTTTATTAACAGCGAAGGAGGTTGGCGAAGGCGGGTCAAAAAAAAAAAACGCCTGGATTGATAATTCATAATTATTTCATCGCCTCCACCAGCACCTTCTCCGTATCCTTCATCTCCACCTCCACCAGCTTCCCCTCAATCACATAGTATATATACGCCTTGTGCACCGGCTTGTTCATGGCCCTTGAGGCCGCTTCGCTGTAGGCTGCCAGCTGGGGGGCGAATTCCAGGGCTTTGCTTTTCAGCCAGTCCTCCCGGCCGGTCATGGTCTTGTGATCGATTATCACCAGGCCGTCTCCGGTATCCAGTAATAGGTCGGCGTAGCCGTTGATGGTTACCTGGTTTATTTCCACCGACAGGGAGAGTTCCCGGTGCCGGCCGGCATGTCCCCAGGTTTTGCTGATGTAATCCGATAAGGCGTTGCCCTGCTTCACAAGATCTGCTGGTTTGAGGCTGTTCTGGATTTTCATGGCTGTTAAGATCCTGACGGCGATTTTTACCCGGCCCGCGTCATCCATTTCCGATGTGTTTACTGCCATGTAGCCATGCACCGCGTCGCCCAGGACATTGTTGTCCGGATTCCCCGTAACTGTCACGGGGCCCGAAATATCCAGTACTTTAGCAACAGACACTCCGGCTCTGGATGTATCGGCGTGTCCAAAAGCCGAAGGCGCGCATTCCCCGGCCCGGTATTCGGAAGGCTTGTCAGCATAGGGAAACCACATGTTATCATCCGGCTTGCCGGCGGCAGAGTCGCCCGTCGACCCTTCGACTTCGCTCAGGGTGACGGCAGGATCAAGGGCTCTAATCCTCCATTGGTCAGGGATATCAGTCACATCCTGCGGCACCTCGCAGACCTGTACGGGTCCAGCGGGTGTTTCCACTGCCAGGCTCTGAAGTTTTCCTGGCGCTGCCGCGAATATCATGTAGTCCCGGGCCCGGGTCAGGGCCACATACAGCAGGCGAAGATTTTCTTCCTGCCGGGCCTTCTGCTTGTGCCGGTATTCCGGCAGCTCAAACGTATCCTGCACCCATTGGTCCTTAATTGTCCCGCTGTTGTAAGGATTCACCAGGTATATCACTCCCCGGCCCGCCAGCGGATCTTTTATATCCAGTTTTTCTGCCGGCATCACCTGAATACCCAGCCGCCTGATTGGCTTCTTGTCCAGGCTCCCGAGAATAACCATTGGCCATTCCAGTCCCTTGGCCTTGTGCCATGTAGAGACTGTAACCGCGCTGCCGCTGCCGGCAGCCATGGAATCTTCTTTCCTGCCCGCCGTGTCGGCCAGAAAATCCAGGAAGCCGGCCAGACCCGGGCCTGAACCCGACTCCTGGTACTTAAGGGCCAGCCCCTCGAGCTGTTCCAGATTGGCCAGGGCGGCGCGGGGCGTGACGGACTTCAGGATAATTTCCTTAATCCCGGAAAGCTCCACAGCCAGGGAAAAGGCGGTTGATACCGGCAGGGAGGCGGCGTGGGCCTGTCCTCTTATGCTCTGGAGGCATGTATCAGATGCCCAGGCCTTTGCCGCATTGGCCTTAACTTCTTTTATCCTGGCGTCGAGCCAGCGCGTGTCTTTTGATTTTGCCGTCATCACTTCCCGGTGCCAGGTAAGCGAGGCCGCCGCCCACCGGTCCCCGGGATTGAGAAAAAGCCTTAAGGCCGCCAGGCAGACTTTGCTTTCCGGCAGCTCCAGCAGTCCGGCTGTGGAAAGTTCCGCCGGCACTCCGAAATCCCTCAGCAGCCCGGCAAATTCAGCGCACTCATCATTACTGCGCAGCAGAACACCCACATCACGGTATTCCAGGGGCCTGATTTTTTTACTGCCTTTTTCCACTACCGGATATTCATCGGGTCTCTCAAACATGTCTCTTATGCGCGCCGCGGCAGCGGATAATCTCTGTCCGTTATTTTTTCCTCCCAGCACCCAGCTTTCCAGGGCCGGCGCCGGCAATTCTTTTTCTTTCCGCACCGGATCGAGCCTGACGTCCCCGGGATCCATACCCTGGGTTTTGAAAAGTTCTTTAAAACACCCGTTGGTGAACTTCACCAGTTCCCAGCGCGAGCGCCAGTTTTCCCCCAGACGCGAAGCCGGATCTTTCTTTCGGATTTTTTTGTACGCCTCCAGCATAAGGCCCGGTTCCGCGCCCCGGAAGATGTATATGGACTGCTTGGGGTCACCCACCCAGATGGAGCGTGCGGAAAGATCGGCAAACTTGAGAAAAAGCGCCAGCTGGATGGGACTGGTGTCCTGGAACTCATCTATCAGCACCAGTTCCAGCTGTTCCCCTATCTTCTTCGCGACATCGGGGTTTTCCAGCAGTTCCAGGCAGAGTACCTCCTGGTCGGTAAAATCAATCAGCCCTGCTTCTTTTTTCATCCGGTCATAATTCTTCAGGGTTTCAGCCGCCAGCTGGTAAACCCGCAGGATGTAATCCTCTATATCTTTCCTGAACTCCTCCCAGCGCCTGAAACCGCACGCCAGGTTTCTGAACTTTTCCAGCATAGTGTCGGCATCTCCGGCTTTGCCCCTTGCGCCGGCATATATATCACTAAGGCCCCTGAACTGGGCCCAGGCCAGCCTGCCGCTTTTAGTGCCGCTGATAAACTTCTCCAGCATGTCAACAGCACCACTTACGGTCTTGGGAACTTGTTCCCCTTCCGCATAAAGGCCCGTAATATCCCGTCGCGCCCTCTCAGCCTCCCTAAGCATTCCTTTCCTGTCGCTTTTGACCGCGGGCTCCCTGCTGCCCAGGTTTATCTCAGCGCTTTTCCGGGCCCACCCGGACAGATCATCGGGGGCGATACGGTTCGTCCTGGCCTCCTGGCTGATTTGCAATACATCATTGGTCCAGTCCTCTTTCTTGTGGTAGTTCCTGACGCCCAGCACTCCCGCCAGACGGTCCAGTTCTTCCAGCCTGGAACCGGTCAAGGCAGTGGACATGGCGGCGTTGAAAAGACTTTTCGCCTCTCCTTCATCAATCACCTTCTGCTCCGGCGGCAGCCCCGCTTCCAGGGCAAAGTCTCCTATAATACTGCCGCACACGGAATTAACCGTCCCCATCCTGGCCTGCCGGATTTCCTGGGCCTCTTTGAATTTACCCGCTTTAATCAGGCGCGCGGTTACCCTGCTGCGCAGTTCCTCCGCGGCCATATTGGTAAACGTGGTCAACAGAATTCTATCCGGCGGAACCTTTTCCCTGTGGATATGATTGAACACCTCTTCAGCCAGACGGAATGTCTTCCCGCTTCCCGCGCCTGCGCCTATGATTTGGATGTTGTTCATGATTTGGGTGTTTTAGTTTTGAGTGGGGAGAGGGGAGTGGGGAGTAAGCCTGTCATTCCGGCGAACGCCGGAATCTAACTAGACTTAATCTAGGAATTACTCTAGTAAGACGCCGGGTCCCCTTCGACAGGCTCAGGGTGACGGCCCGGCGTGACATGCTCCTTTCTCCCCACTCCCTACTCCCTACTCCTTTCTCCCTACTCCCTACTCCCTAAGATCTATTCCACAAAAATCCTTAAACTCGCAATACCTGCACTCCGCGGGCTGAAACTCGGGATCGTCTTTCCATTCATCACCGAAGTTTATGATACCCGCTTTGAGGTCCTTCCGGACTTTCTTCACTTCTTCTTTAAACACTTCCCAGGTCTGCTTCTCGTCCCTGGGCGCCTGCAGATAATAGGCGTCTTTGATGACCTCGGGTCCGTGACAGGTAAACAGGTCCCCGGTTTCCACTACGAAAAAACCGGTGGGCGGCCATTCCGAATCAGCCACCCGGGAATAGCAGGCCAGCTGGATGGCCCGGCCTTCCTTCACCTGGCTCAGGTATTTATCACGGCTTGGTTTTATATCCACGATGAATATATCATCCGGATTGTTCCGCTTCCGCAGCACAAGATCGCAGTAACCCCTGATGTTCCCTATTTCCGTTTTATCCATGTAATACTTTTCAATGTCTTCTTCCGATACAGGCCCGAAATCATTGGCCTTCATGATATCCACCAGGCGCT
>JBHPJW010000101.1:0-7470 GCA_042567505.1 Fibrobacterota bacterium | reverse complement strand
CCGTGATATAATAGATATGACAAATAGTACTGTAATATACTGAGGCGCTGTTATTTTCCAATTTAACACAGCTTTTTTCGTCTAAAAATTTATATGAATGGAAATTCATAGGAAATGAGTTCAAGTCATAACGGCAATATGAAAGGCCAATTTCGGTATATCCGCCTTCTCACGATGGTTTTAGCAGTCCTCCTGCTTGGCCGCGCCGCCTATGCCATAGATACCCTCAGCCATTCTGTAGGCCATAGGGCAAGCTATAACGCCGGCACTGCCGCGGTTTCCGCCGACGGCCTGACCGTAACAATCTCGGGCGGTACCATAAACGAGGCCTGGGGCCTGGGAGACAACCTGACCGTGGACGGTGAAACCAGGTATGTGAAGACCCGGGTAAGTTCCACTGTACTTACCCTGCAGTCGGCCTCCAGCAAAACCAGCCAGAGCGGTTTGAGCTATAGTATTGCCCGTGCCTATACTACTATGGAAGCTTGGGAAACTGGACAGAACAGGGATTTAGTCGCAGCCGATGAAATAGCCCAGGCGGTAATGCGTAGTGACGGAACCTATCACTCGACTTTTAAATTTTTTGATAGTGAATTTACCTCGGATGTAACCCGGCATATATGGGTCTATGTGCCTCCCAGCGACAGGCACGAGGGAAGGAAAGACAACGGGGCCGTTATTGACGCAGGGGGAATTAATGGGATCGAATTGCAATACTTAAACTATGTGGTGTGGGAAGGCTTGTCGGTGAAAGGCGGGACGGCCGGATGGTATTTGCGGGCCAATAATGGCGGGAAATACATTAATTGTATGGCTTATGACAACTCTGGCTGGGGCATACTCGCCTGGGGAGGCGGGACCGAAGCCCAGCCTCATGAGTTTTATAACTGCGTTGTCATCAACTCCAGCAAGCCGTATGTCTTTGATGGTGATGGAGCCAACAACTACTGGAAGTTATATAATTGCATTTCGATTAGAGCGACTAATAATGCTTTCTGGATAGCCGCGGCGGACGCGGGCCCGGTTGAATTATATAACTGCTATGCCGCGTTGAGCGCAAATAAAGATTACTGGGCCGAATACAACAGCTGGACCGCTTTTGATTCCTGCGCTTCGGCCGACGCCACCGGCAGCTCGACGGCCCTGCAGAGCATCGCTTTTTCCACATCCACGGGCGGCATGTTCACGAATGTAACCGTCGGCTCAGAAGACCCGACCATAAACCTGGGCTCGGCCCTTATTGACCAGGGAGTGAACCTTTCCGGAATATTGGCTTATGATTTTCTTGATTCCGCCCGTCCCAGCGGCCAGGCATGGGACATAGGCGCGCATGAATTTCCCGCCCCGCCTCCCATCATCACGGGCCTGGATGCGGCGGCCACCCTTAACGCCGCCCAGACCGACTCGGGCCCGGTGGCCATGCAATATGAAGTCACCGATTATAACGGGGACTCAGTGACCATCACGGGCGAGCAGCAGATCAAGGACGGGGGCGGCTGGGTGGCCATGACAGACACATCCGGCGAGATAGACCGGGTGGACACCAATAATTCGGGAGTGGACAGGATTGCCTACTGGGACGTGCATGAGGATCTGGGCACGGCCACGGACACCCAGTACACGGTCCGGCTGATTGTCACCGATGACTATACGCCTGCTTTAAAGGACACGGTGACCTCGGCAGAGTTCCTGATAGACACCAAGGACCCCACCGGTCTGGCCAATTTCGACGTGGTGGACTCCAGCATCGATTACGCCATCATGACCTGGGACACGGCTACGGAAAATCACTTCAGTCATTACGAGATCTGGTACGGCACCCAGCTCATGGACGTTCAGCAGCGCGCGGGCGACGCCGTGGAATGGGACGATGACAACGACGGCGACCTGGCGGACATCACCGAAGACACCACCACGGTGACCGGCCTGATGGGCGACACCAAGTATTACTTCCAGATCTGGGCCGTGGACTCAGCGGGTAACGAGATGACCACGGCGGCTGATACGGTCACCACCCTGACCACCCTGTTTCCCCAGATAACGGGCTGGGACCCGGCCAGCCAGATAAGCGCGGCCCAGTATAACTCCGACAGCGTGCGCATCGGCTACGAGGTATGGGACAGCGACGACGCCACGGTGAACGTGACCCTGCAGGTCAAGAAGAAGGACGACGGTTCCTGGACGGAGTGGGCCTCGGTGAGGCCCAACGTGGACGGTGACACGGGCACGGTGACGGTGTCCAAGACGGCCAACGACACCATCATCTGGGACATTCAGGACCAGTTCGGCGACGTGGACACGGTGGTTTACGTGCGTATCATCGCCACGGATGACGACCCCAAACTCGACACGGCCACGTCCGACTCATTTAAGGTGGACACCAAGCCTCCCCAGGACCTCGCCTCGTTTTCGGTGACCGATTCCACAACCAGCACCATGACTCTGGAGTGGACCGCGGCTTCCGACAACAATTTCAGCCATTACGAGATCTGGTACGGCACCAACCAGACCTTTGTCCAGAACCGCTCGGGGGCCGCGGAATGGGACGACGACAATTACGCGGCCATGGCCACGGCGGCCACGGACTCCACAGCCATCACGGGCCTGTCCAGGGACGTGCTCTATTACTTCAAGATCTGGGCCGTGGACAGTTTCTGGAACGATACTTCTCTGGCCGATATCAGCCATAAAACAGCCGGGACTCTCATATTGTACCCGGACGGGGACGGCAGCGAGAGCGGCTGCGACTGGGAAACAAGCGAGGGCAGCACCTTCTTTGACCTGATTGATGAAGGCATGACCAGCGCGGATGACGCCGCCACCTATATCCAGAGCGCGGCCCGGCAAGACGGCTTTATATGGATAAGGCTGTCCGACACTTGGGATGATTTCAGCAGCGCCACTTCCGCGGAGATCCGGGTAAGGCACCGGGAACCCGGCTCGGGAAATGACCGTGCCACCCTGGATTACCAGGTAGTGGAAGGCAACAGCTCCAGCACGGGCATAACCTTGGAAACAGACATTGGACAGCTGCCCGATAACGGCGCTTACCAGAACGATTCCGAGACCGTGTCCATCGACGGCACCAACACCAAGGAGGCCTGGGACGCGGCCTTCCTGAGAATCAATTACGATTATACAAGAAATGCCCCCGGCGATGACGCCTGGGGACGGATTACCGCGGTGGAGGTGGCGCTTGGAGTCGCCGCTGACGAAACCAGTCCCACGGTGGAATCCTTCAACCCGGCGGACGAGGACACTATAGGGATAAACGACAACCTGGTGATAACCTTTGACGAGAACGTGGACGCGGTAGAAGACAGCATCTGGATAAAAAAATCTTCCGACAGTTCGGTGTTCGAGTCCTTTTACGTGGCCAGCACCAAGGTAACGGGTTCGGGCACCACCGTCATCACCATCAATCCCTCAGGCACCTTTGACTACAGTACCAGGTATTTTGTGCAGATCTCGGCCAGCGCCTTTGATGACGTCTATGACAACGGCTATGCGGGCCTAGACGATTCCACCACCTGGAACTTCTATACCGAGCCCGACGCCGTGGCGCCCACCGCGCTTTCCTTTTACCCTGTGGACAACGCCGACGACATGGGCGCCACCGACAGCCTGGTCATCATCTTCAGCGAGGACGTGGACGCGGAGACCGACAGCATCTGGATAAAGCTGGCCAGCGACAGCTCCACCTTCGAGGCTTTTGACGTGACCGGCGCCAAGGTCACCAACACGCCCGAAGATACCATCGTCATTGACCCGGCCGGCACGCTGACGGGAGGCGCTTCCTATTTTGTGCAGGTATCGGCAGACGCCTTCGACGATGCCGGCGGCAACAGCTACGCGGGCATAAGTGACGCCATCAGCTGGAACTTCACTGTCACGGACGCGGCGGCCACGGAGACGCCCACCCTCACCACGCCCGCCACCAATTCCGATGACGACGCCACGGTGGCCATTGACTTCACGCTTCCCGAGGCGGGTTCAGACGGCACGGTGAAGCTGATCTTCACCCGGACCGGCGGCGTGGCGGACGGCGGTTCGCCCCATATCCTGGTGGTGGTGTCTGAGGCCAGCGGCCAGCACGTCTTCACGTTGGACGGCACGGACATGGCGACCGGCACGGCTGAAATCGGCAGTGTGGAGAGCGGCGGCTCGGCGCTGGTGTACGGGACGGTATACAGTGTGACCATAAAGTACCAGGACGTTGACGCCAACCCGGCCGATTCAGCCGTCAACACCAGCTTTTTCTACACCCAGCTTGAAGCCAAGTGGAAGCGTACGGGCCTGGGCGCCATCCAGGGCGGCGCCATGGGGGCCACGGCCATATACGTGGGCACGGGCGGCTCGGTGGACAGCCTGTTTTCCATCAGCCTGTATGACGGGTCCAGCAACTGGAGCTTTTACACGGGGACCTACGGCGACTGCAGCATGCCCACCTTCATCTTCGCCGACAGCAAGTACAAGATAGTGGCGGGGGCGGGCACTTACGTGGTGGGCCGTCAGGACGACGGTTCGTCCTCCTCCGAGCTCTTTTCTCCCAAGGACTTTTCGGCCACGGTGGGCACGCCCTACATCCCTCCCGATGACGACTCCACCTATGTGGTGGCCTACACCAACAAAGTGACCCGCTACGACTTTGTCAACGACTCCATCATGGGCTCGTCCTGGCCCGTGACCGTTACCAACATCAGCCTGGCGGCCGACCCGGTGGTGTCCAGCGACAAGATCTATGTGGCCACCACGGACAATTACGTGAAGTCCTACGACTGGGACGGCACCAATGAGAACGTGTCTGCCGACCTGGGCGCGGCCATCAACCTGCCCCTGCTGATAAACGGCGACGGCAGCGCGCTGTTCGTCACCCCGGCTTCGGCCACGCTGTATGCCCTCAACGCCAGCAACCTGACCACCACCGACAGCGAGAACATGGGCGACGCCAGCTCCGGGGCGGCGTTCATGACCGGCCAGGCCAACAATGTGTATGTGGCTGCCCAGGACTCCATACGGAAATACGCCTGGAACGGTTCGGCGTTTACCTGGACATGGAGCTTCGGCACTTCCGCCACCACCATAAACTCCGGCGCCGTCATCAGCAGCTCCAAGGTGTACTTCGGCGATGACAGCGGGGACTACTGGGCCTTCACCGATGTGGCTACTCCCGACACGGTGTCCACCTGGCCCTACACCGCCTCATCGGACAACGCCAATGCCGGTCCCTGGATAAGCGAGGACAGTTCCATGGTGGTGTTCGGCACGGACGGAGGCGACCTGGACGCCTTCGCGCTGGAATAGCTGTCATAACCGGCCCAACCCTGTCATGCCGGCCTCATAACCGGCCCAGGCCTGTCATGCCGGGCTCCGACCCGGCATCTTATTGGACTATATCCCAGCGCCCGTCCCCCCTCCTCGGCAGTTTCCCCACACTAATCACCAGATTGGAGAGGGGAGTAAGAGGTGAGGCCGGTCCCACCGCTGTCATGCCGGCCTCCGGGCCGGCATCTTACCCGCCTCTATCATCCCAAACACCTCCCAGGCAATCTATCCCAGGGAAAGATTCCGGCCTTCGCCGGAATGACAGCATTGTGTCATGTCGACCTCATAACGGACCCACACCCTGTCATGCCGGGCCCCGACCCGGCATCTAACTAGATTTGTTTTCAAACATGAAAATATTGCTCAATTATATTGCTCTTAAGTATTGCTTTATGGGCCGTAATATTGTATATTTATGTAGATGTAAAGCATAGTTCTTCAAATGAAACAAGATATTTTTGTCTCGGCAAAATCAACCATGATATCATGACTGTGAGATTTACCGTAAGAGGAAAATCGATTCGCATCTTCGGAGCAGGATATTGGAGGAAAGGAAGGAAAATTTATGAAAAAGAAAAATAAAGTAGTCTACACGGAAGCACCGCCCGAGATAGAAGAGGCTCTGGATTCCGCGATAAAGGTTAAAGACTTTCTACCGTCTCCAGAAGAGCTGCTTAAAAGCGATAAAAAATCGATAAAGGTGACTTTAGCCTTAACCAGCAGAAGCCTTGAGTTGTTTAAAAAATATGCAGGCAAACATGGTGGAAAATACCAAACCATGCTTCGGCGCCTGATTGACAGTTATGCCGAACGTACGCTTGCTGGAAAAGTATAATTTCGGCTCAATTTATAATGACGGTTCCGCCGACCGGCGGGATTGGGCATCTTTCCCGCCTCTATCATCCCCTGCCCTCCGCCTTCGCGGAAGACAGGCTCCGGCAGGGGAATCTACCACTATGTATAAGGCCTTTAACGTATTTGTTCTGTATTAATAAGCGAAAAACTTATTAACTGGCCTGGTTTTCTTGTCCGTAAACACCTTATAAATGTAGGCTCCAGAAGAGAACACGGTATTTACTTTTGATATTTGATTAACGGGCCCCTTATATATCAGGCGTCCATTCAAATTGAAAATGGTAACGCGAATATCCTGATTATAAGCGTCTCCTCTAGTATGAAGCCTGGGCATATCCGATTTCGGCAGATGATAGGGGAAAGGGGAAAAATCCGAAACAGACTTGAAAACGGCTTCAATAGAAACGGGCGTTTCCCAGGCGGCGTAATCGGGCCGTGACTCAAGACGGTCTTCCAGTTCATCATCCAGGCCAGGGTAAAAGTCCAGTCCGGTAAGGATCTCGACTGAGTCCACGGGTAATGAAAAAGCGCTCAAGTCTTCTTCCGATCCCTGATTTCTTAACACAAAGCCGATGGCTTTAGAACCCGATGCCTTAAACTCCAGAAGGACCTTGTAAAAGAATTCGGGAACCGAGACAGCGTTATCGCCTATGGCCGGCAGGCCGTGTCCCTTAACACCGGCCCGGTGACAACGTATAATGAATCAAATAGCGTCACCCAGTCCCTTACCCGGGTCTCCAGGAAGAGCCAGACGCCCTGGTTAAAGTCCGGTTCCTGCGGGCTTATATTGCTTAGGAAAAAACTTTCCGACATGGCCTGCTCGCTCCACTTGTTCACGGCCGCCGGGCACATATGGCCCCGGTCATATCCGCTGCCCCGGTAATCCTCCAGGGCGGCTGAGCCTGTGATAACATCAGGATCTTCCCGGAAATCATCAGTCCTTTGCACGTCGCCTCCCAGTCTGTCTGCTGATACCAGGTAATATACCCAGTGGGCCTGCTCATGGTCATCGGCATAACACAGAGAATAACCGAGGCGATCGATAACCTGGGAGCCGTCGGCTGGGGCGGGCCGCAAGTCAGGCTGCGCGAACAGGCAGGGGAAGAGTGATAGAATGAGCTTCAGCATGGGAAAAGGTTGAAATAATTCTGAATTTTAAATTTTGAATTCTGAATTAATATAATATCAATCCTGCCTGTCCGCCTTGTCATCCCAAACCCCTCCCAGGCAATTTATCCCATGGAAAGATTCTGACTTTCGTCAGAATGACAGGCCATTGTCATGCCGACC
>JBHPJW010000100.1:0-7585 GCA_042567505.1 Fibrobacterota bacterium | reverse complement strand
CCATTTCCCATATCTTTGGCAAGTACAAAAAGGCGGCGTTTTGTGACTCTTCGCTGAAAACCGGAGACAAGGTCCTGGTATTCTGCTGCGGCACTGGTTTGGACTTCCCACCTATCTTAAATAAAATTGGCAAAAAGGGAAAAATTACCGGTGTTGATTTCTCTTCTGAGATGTTGATTCAAGCTGAGAAAAAAGTAAAAAATAAACGATGGGAAAATATCGAGTTGATACATGGGGACGTCACTGCTTTTAAGGGCGGGAATTCTCCAGAATACGATGCAGGCGTATGTACTTTGGGCATGTCCATTATCCCGGATTATAAATCAGCTTATTATAACCTGCTGTCCCATGTAAAAAAAACTGGAGAGATAATTATCGGAGACGTGCAGCTGGCTTCCGGTTTCATGGCATATTTTAACCCTCTTACCATACTAATGGGCAGGAAATACGGCGGGACCTACCAGGGCCATAAGAACAGCGGTGAATTGTGCTCCCTTATGGGGAAGGAACTGAAGGATGTGAGAAGGCGGGAATTTTTCCTCGGTTCATATTTCTACTGTATAGGAACCAGGTGAGCGGCCATTAACACGCCTGCTGCCATGGTAATGGATGGTCAGATGGAGTAGACATTAAGCGCCGTTGAGGTATTTATCTTTTAATTCCCGGTAAGACTGTGAGCTGTAGGGGAGAAAATCCCATTCTTCATCTGTCAATTTCCGTATTTTTCTGGCCGGATTTCCAGCGTATAAAAAACCGCTTTCCAGTTTCGTGTTGGGCAGTACCAGGCTGTTTGCCCCCAATAAAACGTCCGGGGCAATGATAACCCCGTCCAGGACCGTCGCCCCCATTCCTATCAGCACTCTGTCACCTAAGGTACAGCCGTGCAGAGTGGCCTGATGTCCCACTGTCACCAGGTCTCCAACAGTCAAGGTGCTGCCGCCCGGGAAAAAACGGGAGTCGATGTTGCAGTGCAGCGAACAGCCGTCCTGTATATTCGTTTCGCTGCCAATGCTTATTTTGGCCACATCACCGCGCACAGAGGCCATGGGCCAGACGGAGCTGTCATCTCCGATAACCACATCGCCCAGCACCAGCGCGTTGGGATCAATATACACCCGCTCCCCCAACTGAGGGGACATGTTGCACCAGGATTTTACAGTCATGTTTTTCTCCTCTATTTCTTTTGCCGACATCCCACGTTTTCTTCCCTGTTCCCCGCTCAATCCCCCAGAAAATATAAAACCTTCCAACGCAGCCAAGATTGTCGGCCCGGGGCGTAACACAACCCTGAAATACCGGCAAAATCTGTTCAGGATCCTAATAATTTAAATACTCCAGGAGAATTTTATACATTTTCGGTATATTTTATGGGAGAGCTTAACCCCTGGAGGAACTCATGAAAATAATTCTTATTATTGCAGCCGCATCATTTTTGTTTGTCTTTTCCTGTGCAAAACCAAAGAAAGCAGCTCCGCTTGCAGAAAGACCGAGCGCTGCGCCTGAACCGGTGGAAGCTGTTCCATCCGCTGACGTCCCCGCCACTCCGGAGGAGGTAACCAGGGTACAGGACCTGATAAATAAAATTCTGGGGAACAAGGTCTTTTTCGATTTTGATAAATCGGAAATTACCGATGACGGCAAACAGATCTTGTCCGAGGTCGGTGACATCATGAAGACCAGCGATGTTGGTCGAAAAATTAATGTGGACATCAACGGCCACACAGATGTCATTGGAACAGAAGAATACAACATGGCCCTGGGAGAGAGACGTGCCCAGGCCGTAATGCAGTACCTGGAATCCTACGGCGTGGAAGAGGGAAGGATTACCATCAAGAGTTTCGGCGAGGAACTCCCGGCTTCCGAAGGCTCAGACCCGGATAGCCACGCCCAGAACCGCCGGGCTGAATTCAGGGCTACTGCCAGGTTGCAGTAAGAGTACCTGTCCTCCGCTCTTTTTATTGCCCAAAAGCAATCGTTTTTTTTTGTCTCTTCAAGCAGTCAACATCACGTGCTTTCTTTTCTTTTAATGCTGGAATAGCAAACGGTTATGAGCAGCCATCCGGGCCATCCATAAACAGGGGGATGAGTTTGTAAAAAAATATGACCGATCAAGTTTACGGGTATTGGGGACCGTGGGCGAACCGATAAACCCCGAAACCTGGAAATGGTATTTTGACGTGGTTGGAGAAAAAAGATGCGCCATCGTGGACACCTGGTGGCAGACCGAAACCGGCGGCATTATGATTACCCCCCTGCCCGGGGCAACTGATACAAAACCGGGTTCAGCCACATTTCCCTTCTTTGGAATTGAACCGGTGCTCCTGGATGAATCCGGTAAAGAAGTGGAAGGATACGAGGTGTCCGGCTTACTGGCTATTAAGAACGCCTGGCCGGGCATGGCCAGGACCATTTACGGCGATCATCAGCGGTATGTGACCACTTATCTCTCCAAATTTCCAGGATATTATCTGACCGGAGACGGGTCCAAACGGGACAAGGATGGGTATTATTGGATTACTGGGCGGGTAGACGATGTTATCAATGTCTCGGGCCACAGGATGGGGACGGCGGAGGTGGAAAGCGCCCTGGTCTGCCATGAAGCCTGTTCAGAGGCGGCTGTGGTGGGCTTCCCACACGAGATAAGGGGGCAGGGAATTTTCGCCTATGTAACCCTGAAAGACGGCTATGAGAGCGGTTCCGAATTAATAGGCGAGTTGAAAAATGAGGTCAGGCATCATATCGGCCCCTTCGCGGCCCCGGATGAGATCATCCTAACACCGGGACTTCCAAAGACGCGTTCCGGCAAAATCATGCGCCGGATCTTGAGAAAAATTGCCGCAAACGACACAAAGGCCCTGGGTGACATCAGTACGCTCGCTGATCCGGGAATAGTGGATGAATTGATAGACAGACGGCAGGGATTATTCAAATCCGTGAAATCGTAATCCGCCGGAACAAAGAAAATTTTTCTCGAAATCCCGGTACGTCCGCCCCACTTATATGCCGTGAGGTGTTACCAGGTTACATTTAAGGGCGCCTCTAAAAATAGTCATTCCGGCTTGTCCGGAATCAAGATGAAGGATGAATTGCCTTAAAAAGTCATTCCAACTTGACTTGAAGCTAACTTTTTAAGGCAATTCCTCAATTTTTAGAGGTGCCATTAATATATTTTAGCGTGTATATACCACGGACATTCAAACCATAAAACGGAGGATCGTATCATGAGAAACACATTCACAGGCTTGCTGGTATCAGTATTCATATTAGCCGGATACATCTGCGCGCAAGACGCAGTTCCGGATAGTTCTTCCAGTATTAAAAAACAGAAACGTGTAGAGAAAATGGACACAAACCAGGATGGCCAGATCGATAAAGAAGAAAAAAAGGCTTTTAGAAAAGAAAAAATGGATAAGAACAAAGACGGGACAATAGATAAAGAGGAAAGAAAAGCCTTCAGGAAAAAACGGGCCGACACCAACAAAGACGGCAAGGTGGACAAAGAGGAAAGAAAGGCCTTTAAGCAAAAGAAAATGGACAGGAACAAAGACGGTCGAGTAGATAAGAAGGAACGCAAAGCTTTCTGGAATAAAAAGGCCGACACCAACAACGACGGAAAGGTGGATGAGGAAGAACGAAAGGCCTTTAAAAAAAAGAAAATGGACAAGAACAGGGACGGCGTAATAGACAAGGAGGAAAGAAAAGCCTTCAGGAAAAAACGGGCCGATACCAACAAAGACAGCAAGGTGGACAAAGAAGAAAGAAAGGCCTATAAACAAAAGAAGATGGATACAAATAAAGACGGAGAAGTAGACAAGAAAGAAAAAGAAGCTTTCCGCCAGAAGAGAAAATCAGGAAAAGAGCAAAAGCAAAAGGGGTCGCCCTGAGATCTTTAAAAAGGACAACCGCAGAACCAGACCAGGTTCTACTTACTTGAAATAGTGAACACTCCTGCTTAATATTTCAGAACCTTGGCCAGACTGCTTTATTTGGAATCTTGTCATGTGTGCCATCGCAGAATGGAGCGGTACACGTTTTTTTACACTGGCACAAGGCCATTTGCCTTTTTTCCTCAATCTTGAATTCCATGGGTGAGCATTGGGTGTCTTCATGTGATCAAGCGCAAAAGGGCTGGCTGTTTGATTTGCCGCATTTACACCAGTAATAGGTGCCCGGATCCAAATCCAGAATGGCGTGTTCCTTTTTAGCCATTATAATGTTTTTCCTTAAGTGTCTCTGTAAAAATAAAATACGATATTCCCGTATTTACTATGGATTTAATGTAGCTTTAGGCGACAAATATGATGAAAAGGCCTTAAAACAGATAGCTGTTTGATAATGAGTAAAATGAATATATACGATAATTCAGAATCGACGCTCCGGTATCTGAAGGACATTCGCAAGACCAGCCCCAACAGTAGAAAGTCTGAACATGAACTTTTCCGCCTATGCCGTAAAGGGAACGCCAAGGCTCGCGCAAAGTTAATATCAGGAAATATGCGCTTTGTATTAAAAGTAGCGCTGCAATACCGGGGCTGCCCCATTCCCCTCTCTGACCTGGTAAGCATAGGAGCAATAGGATTAGTCACGGCAATAGAGAAATTTGACCATACCAGAGGATTGAAGTTCATTTCTTATGCGGTTTGGTGGATAAAAGCTTATATCACGAAAGCCCTCAATGAAGAAGGTTCTCTTATCAGGCTCCCGGCCAACCAGCATTTAAAGGTCCGGAGGGCTTTAAGTTCAGGCCATAAAGATGAAATTAACGATGAAATCCGGGAGCTGATAAGAATAACTCAAAAAGGCCATTCATTTGATTCGCCTTTAAAAGAGGACTCAAAAACAACCTTTGCCGAGGTTATCGCGGATAATAGCGCTGATCGGGCGGACATGAAGGCAGAAATCAAAGCAACTGAAAATTTTATCCGCAACCTGTTAGCTGAGGTTCCAGAAAGGGAAGCTAAAATATTAAGCGAGCTTTTTGGCCTAGGTTTTGAAAAGCCTCGAACTCTCCGGGAAGTTGGCGAGGGTCTAAATATCTCACACGAGAGGGTCCGTCAACTCCGGGACCAGGCCCTGCGCAGATTGAAAAACTGCAAGTTTAAGGAAATATTACGGGAGAAAATGGAAGCTCAAATAGAAACAGCCAGTTAGTATACACGGAAATAATAGAACAAAAAATTGGATTCTATTGTAATGAAAAGAAACCGGAATAGTTATCCATGTTTCCCATATGCAAGAGGGGGTTTAGGCCCCCTCTTGCATTTTTTTCAACCCCGGAGTGTAGTCATTACCACTCGAGGAGTTGGCCGTGTTTCCTCCAGCGAAGTAATTGAGCAAAAGATAAAGTCAGCAGCCTTACTTTAAGTGTTTGCTGACCAGTTTAGTCATGGTAAACATGTCTACCGTAGCCTTCCCGTTAAACACGGCTTTCAGAGCGGCGTCAGCGTTAATATTCCTTCTGTTCTTCTTGTCCTGCAATCCTTTTTCCTTGATGTAGGCCCAGAGCTTTTTCACCAGTTGGGACCTGGGAAGGGGTTTTGACCCGACCACTACCGCCAGTTCAGCGTCAGGCTGGACCGGCTTCATAAAAGCTGGATTGCCCTTTCTCTTGGCCTTTGCCTGTACCGCCTTCTTTGCGGCTTTCTTTTTTACGACTTTTTTCTTTACCATTTTAATTCCTTAATTGTTAAAGGTGATAATATAAATATACATTAGTTGATGGATGGTTAATAGTTACCATTATCCAGTTCAAAGTTTTGAGTTCTGCCTTCCCCCTCCCCTGACCGCTGGTAGTTAAATTATCTACACCCCGATTCTTGCTGAAAGCTGACGGCTCATTGCGAAGCAGCATCATTCCTCCGGCAACAGCCCGGCTTCGTCCCTATCTTCTACCACGGGTACTGTGAGGGATTACATTTCAAAATTGCCGGAAGCGGACAGGGCGATAATTACAGGAGACTTTGAACTTATTATTGAATATGGACTTAATAATAACCCTGTCAGAACCAGGAAGCTGCAGGGAAAACAATTTAAGGGAAATTATGGGAACTTAAAACCGGAACAAGAACTCAGCAAAGGATTTTTTACTGTCTGGAAAATGCGGAATTTATGATATTACTGCATGCATGCAAAAAACAGAAACAAGCCGGCCAGAAGCGCGATTTAAAAGTCGCGCTTAAAAGAATGAAGGAGGTCTTATTATGAAAAAGAAACACATCGGTTCATCCTTCTTAAAAGATGCAAAACAATGGAAAAGAAGTCCCGGATTCAGGCAAATTGTAGAAGAGCATAAAGAGAAGGCAAAAATGGCATTCCTTATAAAAAAAATCAGGATGAAGGAATCATTATCTCAGTCGGGCCTTGCAAAAAAAGCAAAAGTCACTCAGTCTGTAATAGCAAGGATCGAAAGCAATAATTCCGATACGATGCCAAGAATTGACCTTCTTACGAAGATTTTAGCCGCTATGGGATACAAGTTGATTCTTGATGTGAAGAAGGTTAGGAAAGCGGCCTAAATTCTTTTCGCCGAAAGAAATTAAAAAACCAGGATTATATTGTATACCGATCGTTTTTGCACGGGTCTCCCCCCCTGCACCTTTAATATTAGGCCGGGCTTTTTAAGTACCCCGGAACTTTACCATATCCCATCTACTTCTATTAAAACTCCAGTAGAAAGCCAAGTTCCGTGGGAAATCCTGAAGCAAAAGAATTTAAACCAATGTTATTGTTATCCCGGTTGCCATTGTTATAGGCATTTATTTGCAGCCCAATCAGGGGAATATGACCGTATAGATATACCGGGCCCGTCAGGTTAAAAACCAAATCGGCCGAGAAATTTATAAAAACCATCATCCTGTCGAGCTCATTGCCGCGTATAAGTTGCAATGCTGCCTCAGGGCCAAGCCCAAAACCCTCTGTTGGGCGAATAAAGTTGAAACGGCCGAATAAATCCAGATGAAAATAAACATCATCTCCTCCCCCAAGGGTGTGGATGCCGGGATCAAATTTAAAACCGGCATAGGTCATTTCAGAAAAAACAAAACGTCCATCAATTGAACTTTGCAAAAAATCATAACCAAGATTGAAAAAACCCGCATGTAATTGGACTGTTAGTAAAGTTAATGGGATGACCCATCGATTTAATTTCATTATGAACTCCTTATTGGTTCTGAATTAAGATAATTAAAATTTCTCAGGAATGTCCCCGGGCTTCCATAGTGGTAGTAGTGAGTTTTAAAAATAATCAACCTGTGATTTCGTTTTTACTGGATCCCTGTTGCATGCTGGGCATTTTAAGACCCATTTTTATCTCCAGGTAATTAAAGGCAAATATTTCCCTGCTTTACGCTTCCATAATGCAGTAAGTGTTTTCGGTCTCAAGTCGGCATGGTAAAAAGTTGAATAAACCCCTACCCCGTTAAATCCCGCCTTTAAAATATTCTGTACTATTTGGTTGCGGTTTAGCCCGTGCTTTCCCAGCAATTTAAAGTCAACGGCCATCCCCCTGTAATGGTATGAATTGGGAGAGTGTTTTCCGGTGGTAAGTGAAGTAATTTTAATAGGCGCTCCGGACAACCCTAAAACA
>JBHPJW010000010.1:0-62943 GCA_042567505.1 Fibrobacterota bacterium | reverse complement strand
ACAAATGTTGCAAACGAAACCGTAACTAACTGGTCATGAAAAACTACCCTTCGCTCCAGACCATATCCCGGCTGCTTATCCGGGAAAAGCGATCACGGGCCGTCTTTTCGGCCCTGCCGGTCGCCGCCGGATTGCTTTCTCTGCATCTGGTCATTCTGGCTGTGCTGGGGTTTCTTTCAGTGAAGTATCCTCTTTCCCGCCACATCCTTTTACAAATCATGTTCAGCTATAGCCTCTACCTGCTGGTGCCTCTGCACTTCGTCTGGATCTGGACACATAGAAAGAACAGCGTAAAGGCCGTTGCCGGAGATCTGGACAAGCTTAATCCGCAGGCTTATGATGCTTTCCAGACCAGTCTTTCACTGCGCAATCATCCTGAAAAAACCCTGTACCTTTTGGACGAGTTTTATCGGGGCATCTTAGCTTCCTTGCGGTTTCCCAGGCGAACCCTTTTCCCTTTAGGGATAAAACTGGCCTGGCTTGTTTCAATTTGCCTTTGGATCATCCTGGGCGTGATTTCCCCGGACTACCGGTCTTACCTGGCAAGGACCTTTGTCCCCATGGAACAGCTGAAGGAAATCCCGATCCTGAAAATCCATTTGACAGCCGACAAGCGGATTGCAGGAAGAGGGGACACCATAACCTTTAAGGGCCTGCTGCAAAATTATGTGCCCGGACAGAACCTCTACGCTCATATCAAAGATGCCGGGGGAGAAAACCGGTTCCCGCTCAAGGGAATCAAGGATACCGCGGTGTTTACCGTGGGCCCGGTAAGTGAGGATTTTGAGGTTTATTTCTCTGGTATCAATGGCAGCAGCAACGCAGTCAGCCTGAAAGTCCTTGAGCCGCCTTATGTTTCTTCTATTCAAGCGGTAGTTACTCCGCCCGGATACACAAAATCAGCTGAAGATACACTTCCCCCGGGCACCACGAATTTCTCCGTGTTACCGGGGTCGGAGGTCCAGTGGGAACTTACTGCCAGCAGGCCGTTGAAAGAACTCGTCTGGGAATCCAAGTGGCGCCAGGGGAAAAATCAAAGCGCTGAAACCGCCCGGAGGGAAGTTCTGGGCAAGGGCTCCCGTTTCTCGATAACAAAGTCCTTATACCTCTTTTCTTCTTCTCTGGGGGGAAAGAAAGACAGCAGCCGGCACGGAATGCTGCCCTATACTTATAACATTTATCTCACCGATGAGTATGGAATTAAAAGCAAATTTCCCGTTCGTTCCATCATAGAAGTAAACCGGGACAGAGCCCCTACGGTAAACATTCTTCTGCCTGAACAGAATGCCGCCATAGACCGAAATGAGAAGATGGAAGTTGCCCTGCTGGTTAAGGATGATTTCGGAATCAGGAGCCTGCGGTTGGGGTACAGGATCACCAGTGACGGATTCTTGAAAGATTCCTCAGTCATAACTGTTTCCGGCTGGTTGAAGAATAAAAAGGGTAACTTTGTAACCAGGATCTGGGATATCGGCTTTATGGATATGCGCCCTGATAATGTACTGGATTTTTATTTTCTGGCCTGCGACAATGACATGGTTGGGGGATCCAAGTGTTCACGGTCTGAATCACGTATCATGCGCTTTCCCTCCATTCAGGAGATCATCGCTGAAACGCGTAAGAAAGAGGCCAAGGCCAGGTCCTTTTTAAAGAGCGCTTATGAAAGGCAGCAGAAGGTGTCTGATAAACTGAAAAGAGTGTCGCGGAAGGAGCCCAAAGACGGATTGAGGCTTTCCAGTTTTGAGTTACGGAAAATTCTTATATCAGAACCAGGCCAGATACATCAACGCGGACATGAAATCCTGGAACAGATCAACCGCCGGCCGGAAGGATCTCCAGACCGCTCAAGAAGCGCCGATCTGGATGATCGAAAGGACAAAGTACGGGGAGCCCTCCGTAAATCCAGGCAAAGCGTTCCTACTCCTGATGTATTGCTCTCCCCGCCTGAGAAACAACTGGAGGCTCTGGAAAAACTTCATCACAACCAACAGGAACTGTACAACCAATGCACGGGCCTGAGCAACGATCTGGAGAAGTCCGGGACGGAATATGCCCGGGAAAAAAAACAGCTGCAGAGAATGAATGAAGACCTTGCAAAGAACCTTGAAAATCAGGAAGACCTCAAAGAGTATCTCAATTCAAAAATTCAGGAGGCAAAAAGAGAAGAGATCCTTAAAGACCAGTTACTTAAGGAACAAAGTGAGGTTTTAGAAGACATGGAGCAGGGTGTCAGGGAGCTTGAAAAGTTCATGAAAAAAAGCATGGATACCGAGTTGTTCTCACCGGAAATCGTTGAAAAAATGGAGAGGATCCAGGAACTATTACAAGAGACCATGCCCGACAGTCTGATGGAAATGATGAAGAAGAAAGCTGAGGGAGAAGCGGTGGACGCCCGGTCAGTGAAGGAGAGTCTGCAGCAGCTGTTGGAAAACCGCGAGGCTTTTGAGCAGAATATAAACAGGGCCCTTGCCATGCTGGAAAAACTGCGGAATGAAATGAAACTGGAGGAATGGCGGAGACAACTCGCGGAAAACATGAGACGGCAGGAATTTCTTCGGGAGGATGTCGAAAACACCGGTGGCAGGACTTCGGATTCCGCCGCCCTTGAGTTGGGACGCCGTCAGGAGTTTATCAAGCAATCTACGGAGAAAATACTGGAGGACATAAGGAAAACATCACAACAGACCAACGGCTGGCAGCAGCTGTACCCCGCTCTGAAAAAGCAGCGCCTGCCGGAAGAAATGGAAAAGGCGAGGCAGAGCCTGAGTCATCCCGGCGCTTCTTCGCCCGGGCAGGCCTCCGGTCATTGCAAGGCGGCTGTGAAGAAGTTCAAATCCGCCATGCAAATCCTTTCGGAGTTCTCGTCTAAAATGAATGGAAATTCAATTTCTATAAACATAGCTGAAATTGAGTTGCTGCTTGAGGAATCCCTCCAGCTTTCCCGTCTGCAGGAGATTGTGCGGGAGGGCGAGTCCCGCAGGCTCCGGGAAGGCTGGCATTCTTCTCCGTCGGCCATTTACGCTAACTGCGCTCAAGCGGCCAAATGGATGAATCAGGAAATAAAGAGAATGAGCGCTCAGAATCCGTTTATCAGTTCATACCTGCTGACCCAGTCACGTCTTCTGGCCTCCAGCCTCAATCAGGCTTCCCTGGCATACAATCCCGCAAGCTCATCCAAAGCCCTTACACATAACCAAAATGTGGCCAGGGAATTACTGAAGCTCTTAAAGATAGCCAGGTCACTTCCTTCGGGCAGCGGTCAGGGGCAGTCGGGGGAATCGAGCAGCGGTAATGATCCTCAGAACAAGGGATCTGGATCCATGGAGAACCTGTCGAGTCAACTTAAGGGAATGAGCGGGAAGCAGTTGGCAATAAATACCGCCACCAGCAAGCTTCTGAAAGCAATGCTCCAGGGCAGAAAAGGGGGCCGGGACCGGGGAAAAAAGCCCGGGGGGATCTCGGCCCAGGAAATGGCAAACCGCCAGGGAAACCTGGGAGAAGACCTGGAGCACATGGCCGAGTCAGCGGGGGAAGAAGGCCGGGCTACGGAAAAGCTCCGCCGTTTGGCTGAGGAAGCTCGGTCGTTGGAAAAGGAGCTGAGGACCGGCAGGATTTCGGCCAGGACAGAGAAAAACCAGGAACAATTCAAGTCCCGTCTGCTGGAGGCTTCCAAGGCTCTCAAAGAAAGGGGATACGGTTCTCGCCGGGAAGGCGAGCACAGCAAGACCTCGTTCGGGCAGACTTCTGGTTTAGAGAATTTGAAAAAATCGGACTGGATTCTTTTAATTGAAAAAGAAAAAAAACGCGCTCTGAACATGGATCTGGGGGAATCGCAACGCAAGGTCCTGAACGAATATTATGAAGGGCTTTTGACCCGGTGAATTTGAAGGTGATGTGAGTGGCAGGGGGTATCAGTCATTATA
The DNA here is from genome assembly GCA_042567505.1 of Fibrobacterota bacterium. Taxonomy (GTDB): domain Bacteria; phylum Fibrobacterota; class Fibrobacteria; order UBA11236; family JADFYW01; genus JBHPJW01. Next base: position 59,020 of record JBHPJW010000010.1, on the reverse strand, counting down.
CGCCCGGTTGATCCAATCCCTGGGAGATGGGCGCATAATGAAAAATGACACCCCGCACATTTCTGGCCCATAATCCTAATTAATACAATTCCCTGGGAGATAAATTTACTTTTAAAATTATGAAGGTTTTTCTCGTCATAGATGAGATGGTGGTGGGTACCGGACGGGTAGTGATCAATAGCTTTATCAGTTCAAAAAAATTCATTGTTTTTCTGTGGACCGCGATGACGCAGTTTCACTATGCGTTTAAGAATTTCCATTTCTCTATTGAGCAGATGCATATTATTGGAATAACCTCCATTCCGCTGGTTGCTACCACTTCGGTGTTCACAGGCGGGGTCATGGCCATCCAGTCCATCACCCAGTTTGGGGATTATCTTCCCCTGAGGTATGCCGGCATGGTTGTGGGTAAATCCGTCATGCTGGAACTGGGGCCGGTATTGACCGGGCTGGTAGTGGCCGGAAGGGTAGGGGCGGCCATGACCGCTGAAATAGGGACCATGGCCGTGACCGAGCAACTGGATGCCATGAGATGCCTGAACTTGAATCCCTACCGTTTTCTTATAGCCCCCCGGCTTCTGGCGGGCATGGTGATGCTGCCTGTGCTTTATATTTATTCCTCCGTAGTCGCTATTCTGGGAGCACTGATTATCCTGGTGACCCTTAAGGATTTGCCTACGGCTATTTTCTTTGCCGGGGTACGGCAGTTTTACTCCGACCTGGACATGATTGTCGGTTTGATGAAGGCCCTGGTTTTCGGAATTATGATCACGAGCTTCGGTTGTTTTTTTGGATACTTCAGTTCCCATGGCGCTGAAGGGGTGGGAAAAGCGACGCGTTCCTCGGTTGTGGCATCAGACATATCCATACTGATTTCAGGTTATTTTGTTTCGTACCTTCTGCTGATGTAAAAAAAGCATACCTATGGCGGTGCAGACAGAGCTTTTCCCAAAGCAGGCCGGCGGCAGCCGCCTTTTCCAGCTGGACATCCACGGAGCTTTTTCAGATTCACTGCGGGAAGCGTTTAACATTAAAAGCCACCGGCGGCGTATGGCCTGTGTCAGGGACCTGATGAAAAACCAGGTGGCTCTCATCAGGAGGGGCAGCCGCCACAGGGATGTGGGCAAAGACGCCGTGAGGTACCTTACCGGAATGGTGGACATGCTAATCCGGATCATGTGGGATCAACTGGAGATAAGATCCAAACCTGGAGACAAACAGGTCGCCCTGGTGGCAATCGGCGGATATGGACGCAGGGAATTATGCCCCAAGTCGGATATAGACATGCTTATCCTTACTTCTGAAAAATTATCCAATTCTGAAAAAGTGCTGGCCGAAACAGTGGTCCGCAATTTATGGGACTGCGGACTGGAGGCCGGGCCCTCGGTACGGTCCATCAGCCAGTGCCGGACAGCCTTGCGGAAAGACCTGAGTACCGGGACCGCTTTTTTAGGAGAGAGATTTCTGGCGGGAAACTATACATTGTATCAGAAATTTTTAAAGCTTCTGGAAACATCTTCCGTAATGAAAAGCCGTTCTCCGTTGACCAGGTATATACTTGCGGAAAGAAAAAACCGGACCAGGAGGTTTGGAGGATTAATTCAACTTCTGGAGCCAAACTTGAAGGAGGGAAATGGATGCTTGCGGGACGTTCAGATGATTTTATGGCTGGCGCGGTTAAAACACGGTTGCAGAAATCTTGATGACCTGGTCAGGAAAGGTCTGATCTCTCCGCAGGACCTTGAGAACATCCGTTCAGGTTACGGCTTTCTGCTTCAGACCAGGTGTTTCCTGCATTTCCACACCGGGAAAAAAGATGATCTGCTGGCTTTTCATCTTCAACCGGAGATTGCCGCCGATTTCGGCTTTTTGGCGGACGGTCAGCAGAAGCCGGTGGAAATCTTTCTGCAGTATTTCTACCGGCATACCAAAGCCATTAATCAAATCACGGAGACCCTCATCTCAAGGTGGGTACAGCCTGTTCAAAGGACTGGAAGAACGGCCGGGGGAAAAAGGCATCCGCTCTTTCATGATAATAACGGTAGCCTGGAATGCAAGAGGCAGGCCGGCAATCCATTCAGGAATAACATCAGCCTCATGCTGGAATATTTTGATATCGCCAACCGGACGGGACTGGCTTATGGAAACCACGCGCTGCTGAGAATAAAACAGGCCGTGCAGGCCGTTGATCTTGCTGAGGCGCGGCCGCTGGAATTCACCGAAGCATTACTTGCTCTTTGTAAGAGGCCTGCGCGCGTGGGACGCATGCTGCGCGCCATGCATGATGTGGAATTGCTGGAGTTGATAATCCCCGATTTCAGCCGCGTTCGCTTTCACGCCCAGCACAACATGTATCACATTTACACTACGGATGAACATACCCTGAGCGTCGTCAGACAGCTGGCATATCTGCAGGATGGAGACCGGGAGGAAATCACCTCCATACAGGAAGCATTTTCCCGGATTAACGATATGGATGTTCTTATCGTAGCCTGTTTTTTTCACGACCTTGGCAAAGGGCAACCGGGAGATCACAGCAAGAAGGGCGCCGCCATGGTTTTTCACTACATGGAAAAAGTTGGTTTTTCCACCGGAAGATGTATGGAGGCTTCCCAATTGGTTTTGCATCACCTGGCCATGAATGAGATCGCCCAGAAAAGAAACCTGGACGACCCCCAAACCATCAGAGAATTGATTAAAAAGATCAAGTACCCCGCCACCCTGCACAAGCTGTATGTTTTGACATATTGCGATATTTCTTCGGTTCATCCCGACGCCTGGTCGGACTGGAAGGCCGCCCTTTTGCGCACCTTGTATCACAAAACCCTGGACACCATGAAAAAACCGATTAAGGCTTCCCTGCCCGCGAAGAACCTGGAAGATCTGGTGCTCAAGGCATCATCTGAAGACCTTTCGAAAAGTGACATCCTCCGTCATATTCATAAAATGCCTGAAGCATACAATTCCACCACTCCGCCCGAAGATATTCCCAAACACATAATCATGGCCAGGGGACTGGAGGACCATAAATTTATACTTAACCTGGAACGGCACCGGATTCACTATAAACTGACCATTGCCGTCCGGGACCACCCGAGATTATTGATGGTGATGGCCGCTGCTCTGGCTGCAGTCCGGTTATCAATTTTGAATGCGAAAATCTACACCCGGAAGGACGGCATTGCTCTTGATGAATTTAACCTCGTCAAGCCCCCTTCCGGCAAGGCAAGCCTCGCCGGTATACAAAAAAGTATTGAGGAGCGATTGAACAGGTATGTACCCCTCACCTCGAAAAAAATGTCGGCTCTTCGCAGGGATATGGAGTCTGGCAGGCTGTCCTTTAAACCAAAGAAGTCCCTTGGCATTCCGGTGGGAATTGAATTCTCCAACTCGATTTCCAAACATTACAGCACCATAGACATATCCTGCCAGGATAAGATCGGTTTAATGTATTTGGTCACTACTTGCTTTTCCGAACTGGGTATCAATGTACACAGCGCGGTTTTGTCCACCGAGGCGGAACTGGCCATGGACGCTTTTTATATTACCGACCAGAACAATCGTAAGATAACCGACGGGAACAAGATCGAACTAATCAAAAAGACACTGGAAGAAAAATTAATTGCTCTACCATGAATTATTTTTTTTAAAAAACTTGACTACCAGTTTTAATATCTTTATCATTATACTTATATCTTAGCTCTGGTTCTAAAAATTGAACTTCGAGGATTATCATATTGCTTCCCACCTAATAGTTTTTATTTTTTATTGTCAGTTAGTAAACCATAAACCTAAATGCCGCGAGAGGGGGTGATTGTATGGCCGCCAAGAAAAAAGCTGCGAAAAAGAAAAAGGCAGTGAAGAAAAAAGCAACAAAGAAAAAGAAGGTTGTAAAGAAAAAGAAAGTAGCGAAGAAAAAGAAATAGAAGAATATCTTTGCAAAAATAGATAAAAGGAGAGCACTAGTGCTCTCCTTTATTTTTTTACATCTCTTCCACCAGCGGGATCCCTATTAGTTCAAGCGTGTTTCTCAGGACAATCCGCGTACAGTCAACCAGCAGCAGGCGTTCCCGTTCTTCCGGACTGCTCAGCACACGGCAGGTGTGCATGAATCGATGGGCCTTTTCGGCCAGGGAGAGAACATACTGTGCCAGAACGGAGGGCTCGTTCTTATTCAGCGCGTTCTCCACCTTTTCGGAAAACCGGGAAAGGCCTTTAATCAGGTCTCTGGCCTCGGCTTCCCTGAGACGGTTGAAATCCAGTTCAATGGCCTGGGGCAGGTTTTTTCGTTCTCTGCCCTTGCGCAAGATGCTGGCAAGCCTGACATAGGCGTTTACCGCATACGGACCCGTGTCTCCTTCAAAACTCAAGACACTGTCCCATTCAAAATTAACGTCGTTCTGTCTTTTATGCTTTAATCCATTAAACACCAGCGCGCCCACAGCTATTTTCCCGGCGGCGAATTCCCTGTTTTTTAGGCCGGGGTTTTTCTCGATAATGATTTTCAAGATCTTATCCGTCCCGCGCTGTATCACGTCCTTTAATAAACTCACACCTCCCAGGCGAGTCTTTCCCTTTTCCCATGTCCCGTCTTCACTTCTGGTCAGGATCAGCCCAAAGGGAACGTGTTCACATTCTTTTTGCCAGTCGTGTCCCATTAATTCCAGCACTTTGAAGAACTGCTGGAAATGAAGCGCCTGTCCATTATCCACGACATAGAGATTCCTGTGAAAACCGTATTCCTCTTTACGGTATAGGGCCGCGCACAGGTCCCTGGTGGCGTACAAGGTGGACCCGTCTGATTTTTTCAGCATTAAGGGAGGCAGATCGTACTGGGACAGATCCACAATTTCAGATCCCTGGCTGATTGTCAGAAGGTTTTTTGACTTCAAATCCTGCAGGATGGCCTCGGCCTGGCGGGCAAAAAATGACTCACCGGTGTAATTATCAAACTCCACGCCTAAAGTTGCATACACCTTCTTCAGTTCGTTCAGGGTAATGTGCCGGAAGGCTTTCCACATTCTGTGGATTTTCTCGTCTCCGCTTTCCAGTTTGCGAAAGATCCGTCTTGCCTCATCATCCAGGCCGGGATCCGACTTGCTCGCTCTGGCAAATGACTGATAAAGCTCGTTCAGTTTCTCAATGGAGAGTCCCGACAGGCTCTTCTCGTCCACGGGAAGGCCCTCCCTGAGGTACATGAAAATCAACTTGCCATAGGATGTGCCCCAGTCTCCCAGGTGGTTGATGCGCACCACCCGGTAACCGCACTTCACGTATAGTTTGCTCAAGGCATTACCCAACATGGTCCCGCGCAGATGATGAAAGGCAAGTTCTTTTCCCATATTCGGAGAGGAAAAGTCGATAGTCACAACCTTTCCCTTTCCCCGGACAGAATCTCCGTAATTCTTGCCTTGCTCCTGGATGAGAGACAGCGTTTGACGGGCAAAGGCCTCCGGATCCAGACAAAAATTCAGGTAACCGTTAACGGCTGTTACTTTATGGTACGTTACCGGCAGCTTCATTTCCCGCGCCAGGTTTTCGGCAATCAGCGTTGGGGATTTTTTAAGCACCCTGGCAAAACTAAAACAGGGAACAGAAAGGTCTCCTTCTATTTCAGGAGGGGGTTCGGCAATCAACGGAAGTATTTCCTCAGCAGGAATACCGGCATGCGAGCTCAGCGCTTCGGCCACTTCTTTTTTATAAGTATTCATCTTCCTCCCGGTCTTCTTCCCGTTCCGTGACATAGTCCTCTCCGTGAAGTTCGGTGATTTTGGAATCTGACCACATGCGCTCCAGAGAGTAGAAGGCCCGAGTTTTTTTTTCGAAGGTATGAATAATCAGTTCACCGCAATCAAGGATACCCCATTTTACTCCAGGTGAATATTCGATTCTCGTGCCGGTTACGCCCTGACGGCGCAGAATTTTCCTGGTATGGTTTAAGACCGCTTTCATCTGGACTTCACTCTGGCAGGTGCAAATTATTAAATAATCATAGGTGAGGTTGCGGAATGCATGCAAATCAATTAATACGGGATTTTCAATCTTATGCATAAACAGGGCTTCAACCGCCTTTTGCACGGTTTGATTGGTATGAGGTGTTCTGTTCATTTATGGTTTATTTGATTTTATGATCCTGAAAAAAAGTGACAGCGTTGTCCGGTAGGGTGTCGATACCCCATTGATGCCGTCCATGCGGAATAAGGCAGGCGAACAACGGCAAACGGTACAGGGATCAATTTCAAAACCGGTTAACCCTTACTGTTAATCTCTTATCTTTCGCCCGGTGTGTGTATGGTGTCATCACCTAAGCCTTTTATAATAGTCCTTGCCGACATAAATGGTGGCGTCAACCATGCGGGAAGAATCTGTCAGGAGTACGAATGTATCAAGAGAGAGAATCCTGGCAAGGTCCCTGGCAATCGCAGTATTTTCTGTCCTGGCGACCACAATGGTTTCGGCGTAATTCCAGGAATCGGCATTTCCAAATTCCACAATGTCAAAGCCTTTGTCAGTCAAAAAATTCCTCATGGCCTCAGCCGCTCCCGGAAATCCACAGGCATTCAACACCTGAATCTGGCCGGTGTTTGGCTTGAATGCTTCCTGTGTTTTTTCCTCTTTCTGCCGGCAGTTTGTTAAAAAGAAAAAACACAGGCAAACTGTAATAGCGGTAACTTTACTCAAGGGATTCTTGTGGTAGGAGTGGAATCGCCGGTATCAACGTCTGAAAGGGCTCCTGAGATAACCAAAAGGACCGTACGACCTGGAAGCGTCATTTACATTAAAATACTGTACTGATATCAAGGTATTTTTAGTTGGCTGGTATTCAAGGCCGATCCGGGGCAGTACCAGCGAACTCATGTCTTCAATGTCTCCGCCGGAAGTATAAGCGGGAGTAGTGGAATGGAACGGGGTGTAGATGCCTAAATCAATTGAGAAGGTGAGAGGTTTGAACAGCTGGTAGGTTAAGGTATTCAGGTACAGGCCAAAAGAATAGCTCTCTCCTCCACTGTAGGCCATGGAAGTAGAGTAACTCTGGCTCATGGAAAATTTCCCTGGATCGAGAAATGATATGCCCGAACCGCTGGAATTGCTTCCCGGGGCCAGCATTGTTTCCCTGCTGAAAGGCTTGTCCTGGTAGAGGAGTGTGTTTTGTCTTTCCGGGGAACCGGGGTTTTCAGCACTACAAAGACCTGCCAGTCCGCCGAGCAAAAAAACTATGGGGAAGATTCTCTTCATAACAAGGCCCTGTTCCTCAATAGTATAGCTTTTTTTAAGGGCTAAGTCCCCCCTCTTAGTGTCCCCGGGGGTTACAGAGGCCGGTTTTCTGATGATACGCGTATATTTACAGGTTTATGGTCCTTAATCTCACGACTGTCCAGAAGAGCAAAAGACATTATTATTAAATTATCACCTATGCTGGCCAGCCTGGCCGCCGCCCCGTTTACACAAACTTTGCCAGAGTCCTTTTCACCCTTGATGATATAGGTTTCAAAACGATTTCCGTTATTAAGATCCACGGCCAGGATTTTTTCAAACTCCCGCAGACCCGCCTTCTCCATTAAGGCTGAGTCAAGGGTCAGGGATCCGTCATAGTGTAAATCAGTTGCAGTCACAGTCAAAGGATGAAGTTTGGACTTTAAAAAGGACGTGAGCATATACTAATTCAGAAACTGTACGAAAACGTCACTGATGGTGACGTGGACGGGATGATGTTCAGAGAAAACCTGGAAGCATCTCTGTTGTCCCGGTACCTGGTTTTTATAAAAGCGTCGCTGGCGCTCCAAACCATGCTGCAAAAGGCGATTATTGGATAGGCGATGATGATGTGTTTTTCCGGATGCTGGGTATCTCTGGCCGTCTCCCTTTTGTGTGTAAAGGTAAGGATAGTGCTTATTAAAAAGACCCCGGTCATGGCGCCTCCGTATTTATACCTCTTGGTTTTATACGCGTAAAAGCCGGGAAGGAAAAAGGAAACAATCAGATCGTAATTGACATAGGACCTTGTATATACCCGGCGGTCGATATCCATGTCTTCCATGCCCTGTTTTTTGGCCATGATCCATTCTGTTTTAGAAACACCCAGTTTTTTCCATGGTTCGCTGAAATATTCCTGGGGCATAACTCCGTATTCAAGCAGTTTTAATAATTCTTTCCTTGACATCCCTTTTTCTCTCACCATTTCATATTCAGCCGTGGTGATTCCTGCTTCCTCATAACTAAAACCCTGCCACTCGTCATCATCAGCAAAAACAGCAGGTTCCAGGCAGATAAAAAAGGTAAGGAGGCCTAAGACATACTTGCTCATAGTTACAGCTCCGGAAAATTATTTACAGATTGTTTAAGATAGCTAATAATTAAAAAAAAAACATGATAGGTTATTTATTGCGTTTTTTGAAATATTATGAAGAAAAAGAAGGTACCGAAGAATAGTACCCCAAAATCGATCAAGAGAACCGCAAAACGGTGAAGGTTTTTAGTTTGGGCTATTTATCGACATTCGATATTAACTTATTCGATATTCTGTGGTTCAAATAATCTCATGCCGAGGGGGGGAATCGAACCCCCACAGGGTCGCCCCTACTGGATTTTGAGTCCAGCGCGTCTACCAATTTCACCACCTCGGCTTTACCAGGAAAAAATAACTCAATTTTTTTGAACTGGGTAATAGGAAATGCCCAAGGGTTTCAAGTTCTTCTCACCATATCTCTCGGCGCTTTTCCGGGAGGGAAAACTATCTGTGTGCAGTAAATACATCTTCCCTTTGTCATTTTCAGATACAACTATGGAAACGGAAATCTTCCGGGCCTTAAGTTCTTTTTCTGTCTTTTCAGCATTTTTCAGTGAAGCAAAGGCGCCAATCTGAAGGAAAAAACCTACTCCTTTTCCAGGACCGGCGTCCTTCCCTAAAAACCGTTTGAATTCAGGATATTTTCGCAAAAGATATCCGGATTCCAGAGAATGAGGATATTCTGATAAAAGTTTTTCGGCATAAAAATCCTGACTCAGGTAATCAGACATTCTGCCTGCAATGATAAATGAAAGATACCGCAGATTTGACCGCTGATCACTGGGAGCCGTCTCAAGCGCCATGTTTATAGTTTCAATTGCCATTTCAATCTGGTTTTTGGCCAGCCGCACTTTCGCGAGGCCTTCCAGCGCCATGGTGTAGTAATAATGCCGGACTGGCAGAGACTGCAGCAGAATCAGGTATTGGCTTTCCGCGCTGTCCACGTAAGCGGGACTGGTCAAACCATGGTTCAAGCAGGCCTGTCCCATCCAGTAACGCGCGGACACTATCCAGTTCCCTCGCGGATACTTTGAAATATTTTTCCGGAAAAATGAAATGGCCCGGGGATAATCACCCCTGGCATAATGATATTGGGCGGTTCTATACATCGCCTCTTCTTTTTTATCAGCGTCCTCAGAGATTTTCATAACCTTATCGAAGAAACCGGTAGATTGAGATCCATCCAAAGTTAGTTTTGCCAGCATAAAAAGACTGAACGCGTCCCGGGGGTTCTCTTTCGACCGTTGCAAACTCGCACTATAGGCTGAATCCAGCAGTCCTCTCCTGGCGAGAGACAGGATTTCAGTTTCTGACAGACCTGCGGGTGAGGGCAGGTGAAGGAACAGAAGGGCGGGAACGACCAGAGATCTCAATTTGTATAACTTTCCCAGGCACCGCATTCAGGACAATGCCATTCTATTTCTTCCGATTGAGCGTGGCACTCTTTGCAGAAAAATCCATTCCTTCCTATGAAATCATCCAGACTCGAAGAGATCCTTTTCAGGATGGCGTCTGTTTTATCCACCTCGAGGTAAAACCGAATCAATTCTTTTATCCCGTTTTCCTTGCTTGAGTTTTCCCGGTGCGCTCTGGTTATAGTTTCCAGCGCCAGGTCCTTTCTGCCTGTTTTATGATAAAGCCGGGCAAGAGCGAATCCGGCCGCTGCTTGGTGTGTCCCTTCTCTGCGGCATAAAGCCTGATACAGTCCCAGGAGTTCCTGATACCGGTGTAATTCAAAATAAAACTCTTCCATTTCCTGAAAGATCCAGATTGATTTTTCCGGTACCTCTTTCATCAACTGGTTCCATGTCTCCAGTACCAGATCATTTTTCCCCTCTTCTCGGTAAAGCCGGGCAAGCAGAACATAGGCCGGGGCGCAGGTGGGATCAAGTTTCAGGGCCTGCAGATATAAATTCTGCCGGGTTTTCCTGCTGAGAGACTTTTGAATCCTGGATGTTTCCACTTTATAGAGAGCGAATTTTGGCCGTGGATCAATCTTCAACAGGTCGGCATACGCCTGCCAGTGTTTTTCCGCTGATTTAAAATCCTTCTGATGTTCCAGAAGATGGGTAAGGGTTAATCGCACCTGGCTGTCATAGGGATATTTCAACGTCCGGTGTTCCGCCAGTTCCTGTGCCTTATGAAAATCTTTCCCTGCTAGATAGACCCGGATGAGGGCATCCTCCACCTTATTGCGAAAGTCATTATCAATGTCCTGCCGCAACAGTAAATCCCTGAAAAGCCTTTGTCCCCTTTTCAATTCCCCCTTTTTAATAAAAATCTTTCCCAGCTGGAAATAAGCGTCCGGAATGTCAGAATCCATTTCCACAGCTCTGGTAAGCAGATTCACAGCGTGTTCATTTTGTCCATCAACAACAGCATTCAGACCGGAAACATAATACTTGAATCCCGCATTTTTTAAGTCTCCCGGGTTTGTGGGCTTGATTTTTTCCATTATTCCTTTTGACCGGAGGAATCTTCAGTACCGGAAACCGGTTCCGGGGACTTTTCATCATCGGTCAGAGGTAGATTGCGGAATTTATCTAATTCGCTTTTCATTTTCAGAATCTCGCGCTCCTGCTGTGTGACGGTGGTTTTCAGCTGTCTCCGGGCTTTGAAACTGAAAATATACCAAGTCAAGCAGCCGGTCACAAACACAGCGGCAAACCAGGACCAGAGAGGATATTCAACAGATCCGATTAGTCTTATGGTGATTGATTCATTGAGAACAGACCAATTCTGCCATAAAAAGGTAATAACCGCCGCCAAAACGATCCCAATAAGGATTTTCATCGAGTTTCCAAAAAATGAACTTATCAATGTTTTCATAATTATACCTTCAATTCTTTTTAATACTTTAAAATAGCTTTTATCGCATTCATTTCATATTTTCAAATTCGCAGTTATAGTACAGGATTTACCCGGATGATGAAAAAACGGGAGGTCTGGCTGTGATTATTCCCCAGCGTTTTTTCGGTCTTTGTAAAAAATAATGGTATAATGTAATCAGGAAATGAGCCGGAAAGATGAGCACCAGCAATAATGGAAATACGATAAAAATCCTTCTCATTGAGGATAATCCAGGGGACATTCGCCTGACAAGAGAAGCTTTAACCGAGGCTGAGTTTCCCAATTCATTGATGGTTTTAGATGATGGCGAAAAGGCCCTTGATTATTTGAATAAAACCGGGGAATATGCCTCGATGGATACCCCTGATTTGATACTTCTGGACTTGAATCTGCCGAAAAAAAGCGGTCATGAAATACTTTCCGCCGTTAAGGCGGATAGCGAGCTCAAGAAAATCCCCGTAGTCATCCTCACCGGTTCCAGCCGGGAAAAAGATATTCTGGAGAGTTATAATTCATACGCCAACTGCTACATTGTTAAACCGACCAATATTGAACAATTTATCGAAATGATACGAGAAACAGGGACCTTTTGGTCCTCTGTTGTCGAATCCGCACCAAAACATTGAATCTACCCAATGCGGAATAAAAGCCTGGAAATTTTGTTAATTGAGGATAATCCGGGAGACGTCCGTCTTACCCAGGAAGCCCTCAGCGACAGTCAGATAACCTGTCATTTGAACGTGGTCTGTGACGGTGTGGAGGCCATGAATTATTTGCGGAAGAAGGGCCGGTACTTATCCAGTGCCCGGCCGGACATCATATTGCTGGACCTGAACCTGCCGAAAAAAGACGGCCGCGAAGTCTTACATGAGATAAAGACCGACACAGACTTGAAACGGATTCCCGTGATAATTCTGACAACCTCTGCAAATGAGCAAGACGTATCTCAGGCCTATGAGCTTTGCGCAAACTGTTACATTTTAAAACCGGTGGATATAGATGGGTGTTTAAAGATCTTCCGGTCCGTTAAAAATTTCTGGTGTAACCAGGTGACGCTGCCCCCCGGATAACAGATGAACGGTGAATACGTAAAAGTCCTGATAATTGATGATAATCCCGGCGATGTTGTGCTTATCCGGGAGACATTGAATTCACAGCTGGGCGTAACCTTTCATATAGATGACGGGGACCGGCTGAAAACCGGGTTGGAAAAAATACGGATCAGCACCTATAATATTATTCTCCTGGACCTTTCCCTTCCGGACAGTCAGGGATTGGAGACTTTTATCGAGCTCAAGGCCCTGGTGAGAGACATTCCGATTATTGTGCTCACAAGCTTAAATAACGAAGAGATCGCGGTCCAGGCCGTGAGGAAAGGCGCCCAAGATTATCTGGTAAAAGATGAGATGAATACCGCACTGCTGGTGAGATCCATAAGTTACGCGATTGAGCGCTCCGGGGCCGAAGAAAAAAGGCGGTGGCTGGAACTGAAAATGCTACACGCCCAAAGGCTTGAGAGTTTAAGCGTGTTGAGCGGGGGAGTAGCCCATAACTTCAACAGCCTGCTGACAGCAATTATTGGAAACGCTGAACTTGCCATGGAAAAGCTCAGCGCGGATTCAAGCGCCTATAACAATATTCAAAAAATAGAGTCCTCCGCTCATCAGGCCGCTGAACTGGCAAATCAAATGCTGGCTTATTCGGGCAAAGGCCGTTTTGTGGTCGGGAGCTTGAATATTACCAGACTTGTTGAAGATCTGAAGCCGATTATCCAAACCACTGTCCATCGTAAAATCAAGGTCCATTACCTGTTGTCAAAAAAGATTCCCGCCATAAGGGGAGACGTTCCTCAAATTCAGCAATTGATTCTGAACCTGGTACTAAACGCTTCGGAAGCGGTTGGGGAAAACTCCGGCTCACTTACGCTCAGGACCAGTGCAGTGGAAGCTGACAGAAAATGGCTGAATGATTCCTTTTCTGGTAAGAACCTTTCCTCAGGTATGTATGCCTGCCTCGAAATATTCGATAATGGAATGGGAATTGATCCTGAGGCCATGCCAAAGATATTCGATCCTTTTTTTACCACGAAATTCACGGGACGCGGATTGGGTCTGGCGGCGGTACAGGGAATTGTGAACGGTCACAGCGGCGGTATTCATATAACCAGCGATCCCGGGAAAGGCACCAGGGTTATGGTCATCTTTCCCAGCGTCAAGGAAAGACCTGCCGAGCCTATCGTGAAAAGTTCCCAAAAAAAGACAAGAGCCAGACACTCCATTCTTCTGGTGGAAGAAGAAAAAAAAGTAGAAGAAGTTACCAAACTCAGACTGGAAAAGAATGGATTCAAGGTGCTGACCGCTGATGACCAAAGCCATGGGCTCAGGATCTTTAAAAAGCAGATGACCAATATTGGTTTGGTAATCCTCGGTGTTCCCGGCCTTGAGGCAGGAATGAGAGATACGATCGGGAAAATTCAGAAACTCAAACCTGGAATAAAGATCCTGCTCACCAGTGATTACGGCAAAAAGCAGAGCTTCGGGCAGTTAAACGAACTGAATGTCAGCGGAATTATCAAAAGGCCGTTTCGAGGTGATAAATTAATCAACAAAGTCCGCAGAATCTTTGAAATCTGATAATGACCCAATATCAGGCAACAGGAAAAACCTGAAAAACTTTTAATTAAACTCAAATCATCTACTTGATACACGGCTTATTTTCTATACTCCTAGCCTTGTACAGGTTCCGGTTAGCATGCATAACCTGAGATTTCAACAGGCTGTCAGAGATTTTTTTTAGGTAAAGTCATGACGCAGTGGCGGAGCTGAAATTATTCAAAAGAAAGGAGCCACAATGAAACACCTATTTGGCGTCGTAGCCGCACTGTCGCTGTTGATGGTCCTGGCCGGTTGCGAACAAGATTCATCCCCAAAGGCAAATCTGAACACACCTGATGGTAAATTCAGTTATGCCATTGGCCTGGAAATCGGAGGATCGTTAAAAAATTTGAAAGCTGAGATAGATCTGGGTTCATTAATGCAGGGCATAAAAGACACTCTTCTTGACGGCAATCCACAGATGACAGCCACCGAGGCCATGGAACTTAAGAAAGCGCATTTCCAGGCAATTCAGGAAGGATTGAAAAAGAAAAATATGGACGAAGGTGAGTCTTTTTTGGCGGAAAACAAAAAAAAGCCCGGTATCATCACCACAGAAAGCGGCCTGCAGTATGAGATAATGGCCGAAGGCAGCGGAGACAAGCCAACCCCTGAAGATAAAGTTTCCGTTCATTATACCGGTACCCTGCTTGACGGTACTGAATTCGACAGCTCACGCAAACGCGGTCAGCCTGTCACCTTTGACGTGAAAGGAGTCATCCCCGGGTGGACGGAAGTGCTGCAGCTCATGCAGGTTGGAAGCAAGTTCCGGGTCTTTATCCCTTCCAAACTGGCTTACGCAGAGAGAGGGGCAGGACAGAAAATTGGTCCCAATGCCACCCTCATCTTTGAGATGGAACTCCTGGAAATTAAGAGGGCGAAATAGGCGGCCCGGTCCTTCTGAGATTACATCATTATAGGAGATTCCGGGAAACCGGAGTTCCATGAAGCATATCCTCATCAATCCTATTTTCTCCTTCTCTCTCCCATCTTTCGGCAGGAGAGAGAAGGTGTTGGGAGCAGCGCATGTATGGGGCCGCCTCGTCTGGTCCGTTTTCTGTTTGACCGCCTGCGAGGAATCAGGTTGCCGGGATGCATGTTACCTGATCTTAAAAACCTGAAAGGCGAACTTCTTGGCCGGTTTCAGCAGGTCAAGATGTATACTGAGGTTAAAGCCGGTGTGATGGGTGTGCCGTTTAGCATAGAAAAAATCCAGAGTATAGTTTTCTCCTTCCTCCAGTTCCAGAACGCCATCATCGATTAATTGCTTCAAATGTACGGGGCCGCCTGATTTGTTGTGTATTCCCCCGAAGTCCATTATTAAAATATTATCAATATACACCCAGAAATCATCGCCCCCGGTAAAAGCGATTCTGGAATTGTTGGCGGCTTTTTGGCGGTAGGTGAACTCAGTCCTGAGGTGCACGGTAAATCCGAAATTATGCAGTTTGGAATCCGGCCCTTCAATGCCGGCCTCTATGCCTTGATCAACCAAAGTGTTGCTTTTGCCGTCCAGGGGAAAAAAGCTGGGATTGTTGTAATTGTACACGCCTTCGCTCTGATATTCCATAGGAAAAAATTCCGAGACTTCAATGACCCTTTTTGCCGGATCGATATTTCCAGCGTCCTCTGTAAACCACCTCTCCAGGTCATTGTTGTAGGCGCATGGCACGTATTGATCCAGGGAGGGAGGGGAGTCTTCTTCCAGGGTGTCCTTCACCATGTTGCTCACTGTCTGCTCACAGATGCCGGGACTGGAACTTCCGTCCGCGTCCGGGTTAAACTCAAAGTAGCCGCTGTCATCCGCGGTCATGGCGTAATGGTCATAGATGGTCGCTTTAATCCAGAGGGTGTCTTTCCCGAAAGCGTCCAGAGCGGAAGTCCCCAGCAGGGCCAGGAAAAGGCCTGCCGTCAGACCGCCGAACTTGAACGTTTGATATTGTTGGCCGGCTGTTTTCATGTTGCCTCTCTTGTCTCTCTCAAAGGGTAATGTTGAACTGAGTTGCGGGGATAAGCGGAGAAACCGTTTTGGAACACAGGAGCAGGTCAGCCCCTGTTGGAATGGCTCAAAACGCCCCTCCGGTTTCAGTCGGAAAGCGCTGTTACCTCAGCTAAAACAGCTGAAGGTATCCCTCCCTGACAAACCACACCTAAAAACGGTTTTCAGCAGATATATGAGGGGATGATGGAGAGGGAAATTATTAATAAATTAGCGGAATGTGCCTGATATTATTATACACCAAATAGGTACCAACGTCAATAGTAAAATAATTTTAAAGGAAACATCGTGGTTTATATCACTTATTCCGCCCCGGAGAAAATGATTTTCCGGTTCAGGGTTGCTCAACCGCGCAGGTTAATGAGGGAGGCAATGTCCTTGCCACCCCCTGCCTTTTAACCAGTTCTTCCCATCTGCCGCTTTTGAATTTTAATCCCACTTTCCATATATACACACCGCTGCCCACAAACCTGTCGTCAGGGGTTCTCTGATTCCATATTAAATAACTCCGGTACATGCCGGTGTTGGTCAGCCGCGCGGTGTTCTGCAGCTCTCCGCAATACCCGAAACTCTGCCTGGAGGCATGAAGGTGTTTGCCCAGGTTGTCATAAATGTTTATAGTGGCTGTGTAAGGCTCCTTGGTCAGCACCAGCAGGATGGACAGGCAGCCCGGATTATAGGTGGCTGGATTCTGGTTATCCACGCTGGAGGAGTTGCATGCGGCCTGGTTCGATTCCATTATCACGCCCTGATCGTTCATACCCACCGGCGGTATCCATTCGGTGAGCGGCACGTCAACTTTAATATTATCAATGATATTTCCGGATACATCTACTATGGGAATGAGTCCGGTCCCTCCTCCTTCTATGGCGGTCAAGGGGGCCTCAGCTCCCAGGACAGGTTCCACTATGTAGGTATTGGCACCTTTGCCGATGTAATCGTTTCCTCCCGACTGGGAAGCGGCCTGTTCAGGAGGATTGCCGGCCGCGTCCTGATAAGAGGCATTGGGGTTAAGGTAGACCGAGTCTCCGGCCTCCATGAATTCAGTTCCCCCTACCTCATGCGGAGTGATCAGCCTCCAGGTCAACCCATCATCCGAGACCTCGACATTGATAACCTCAAGGGCCACGGCGTCTTCTTCCGTGCCGCCGGAGGGTATGTACCGGAACAAATCTCCAATACTGGCGCCGGCATCCGAGGGCTCAATGGGCTCGGACAGGGTCACCACAATGGTGTCAGGGAAAAACCCGGGGATGGAATCATTTCCATTCACCATGATATAGGCTCCGGTGGAAGGCACTTTTTCCGCTTCCACAACAACCGCTCCCATTCCGTCCTCAATAATTACCTGAGTTCCGTTTTCCAGGGTAAGGGTGGGAGGATCCGTGGTGGATGCGCCCGTGGCGCCGAAGGCAAACTCATCCTGCGACAGGTCGATAACCACCGTGGTACTGCTGCCGGGCAGCAGGGTGATGGGGTTCCTGCTGCCGCCCGCGGTTTTTGTCTCGCTGGAATTATCAGGCCAGTGAATGTCTGTGATGATTTCGGGAATATCCGTCACAGGATCTGAATACTCAATAAAGATAGTGTCGGCTCTGCCGTTCTGGTCGCCGTCAATTATCCAAACTCTGCTGACGGGAACAAAACCAGAGGTGATGGTCAGGTTTTCCGAGAATGTGTTTCCGGCGGGTGTCACGACCCGGGCCGTGATGACCGCTGTGTTACTGGCCGACAGCGGGTCCAGCAGGCCGGATATCTCCTGGTCATCCGTGATTATATTCTGAGTAAACCCGAAGGCGGCGATCCCCTGGAAAATTTCCGAGCCCGTCTCAATTTGGGTCACCGTGACCTGAAGCGTGTCTCCGTCATCAGTGGTAAGATCCACCGTCAATGTGCTGCCCAGATAGGGCTTGTTATACTGTACCTGAACTATTATCTGGTCAGCTTCAGCGTCGGACAGGGATCCTGTGACAGGAGTTCCGTCCGGTGTCATGAACGTTATGGCGACATTATCTTCCGTGGGATCTCCCAGGGTTATGGTGGCCGTGGCAGTATCGCGGGGATCATGCGGGTTGGTCCAGGCGGCGGTGACTGTGGCTCCCAGTGTGCCGCTGGAATTTACCGCTGCCTGGAGGTTACTGTCCAGAACCGCTGTGGCCGGAGTTGCTCCGGTTAACTGAACCTGCTGGCCGGCCGGCAGGTCCTGGCCGGTCTGTAGCGTGATCCCGAACCTCTCTTCCTGAAAATCGATTAACCCTGTGTACACCTGGGAGAAATTGCTGTCCTGAAACACGATTTTGGTGGCGTTCATGCAACTCAGTTGAAAAGGGGAAACGTCCGGCATGTTCTGGCCCAGGTCCGTGATTTCCGCCCCGGTAACTGAGATGTTTGAAAGCATTGATTGCACAGGCGTGTTATAGGCCTCGGTGGAAAAAGTAACCGCGTTTACCACGTTTTCATTCAGAGCCACGACATTTGCCAGGGTGACGCTGTATTCGCCCTGGGTGCCGGTAGCGGAATGACCGGCGGCATCCGCCGTGCCCGATCTGCCGTTGGTGGCATTGGTTACCGTGGTGGAATAGGGATTGGCGGCTATGGTTTCCTGAACAATTCCCTGCATGATGTCGCTGAGCTCTTCCGGTTGGATCTCGAAGTAACTCGCGCCATTGGTGGAATCCGACAGTTCTTCCAGTTTGTCATTCGTGCCGCCTATGAACAGCGAATACACAGTGGCGAAGGAAGTGTGCAAATTATTATTAATTAAACTGTCCACAAAATTATCAAAGCGGGGGCCGTTTACATCCGGAGGATAGGGCTGACCGTCTGTCAAAAAGATGATCACCTTGCTGTTTCCCGAGGGATAACCGGTGAGCCATTGCTGTGCGATGGTGAGCGGTTCCACATATTCAGTGCCTCTTGCCTCCACTCGGCCGCAGTCAAGGTGATAATTTGAGCTGTTGTAAGCAGTCTGGGTGCTGATAGTGGCGTAGTTAGTGCTCAACGGGGCGACTATTTCCAGATGGGTGACAGGTGAGTCACAAAGGGGCCCGGTCCCGTATTCAGTGTCACATACAATGGGGACGCCAACCCGGGTGCCATCGCAGACACCATGCGCGAAACCGATAAATCCAATATTGGAAGCCGGTGAATTGGCCTGCAGATAATCAATGGCATTTTGAACGGCCTGGGGGGCCAGGAAACCGGCATCATTTCCCTCCATGCTCCCGCTCTGATCCACAATAAATATAAAGTCGACATTCTTGGTCTCGGTCAATTCCGCCATGCAGACGATCAAGGGAGACCTTGCAATCCTGGTGGTGTTAACCGGGACAGTTACGTCTATGCTGGCCTGGCCGCTGGTATAATCAACGCAGCTTTCCAGGGAAAGCTCGCATAGTACCTGTCCTGAAGATTGGGCCATAAAAACCAGTGTGAAAATTATCAAGGCTTTCCATATCCCTAAAATGGGCCGAAAACAGGAGGGTATTTTTTTCATTACATAACCTTCGGGTAGAGTGAATTTTTGTAAATAAATGGGAATAAGGGGTTTGACTTTCATTAAGTAATATAATTGATGTTTTTTATAACAAATAAGGTTTTTTTTAAAATGAACTTGTAATTTCGCGGACATTAGCGTTTTTTAGCTAAAAAAAACCAATCTTTGCTTTGTTTGCTTTCTCTGGTTTTGGAAAAATAGGCCCAAATGTTTTTTAAAACTCCCTGTGAGAAGACATTCCGGAGATTAAATAGGTAGAGATTAAAAAAATTTATGGTTATTTTAATGTGACCGATAAGAGAGATAGGGAGATAACAATCAAGTAATCTATTTATCAAGAAGGAGCTTTATCATGCAGAAACTGGTCTCATTTGTAATGGCGTCCGGCCTGATAACAGTAATGGTTTTTTTCGGCTGCCGGGTAAATGATCAGACCTCGGCCGTTGAGGAGGAAGAATCCTTTGCCCTGGCGAAAAAAGCCAAAGTCATTGCTGAGGTGGATCCCTCGTCGGGAAAGGCCGTTGTGAACATCCCGGAGAACGCAGCACAAGTTGCCCCCAATGTTTTCAGTTTGGGCACTACCTTGGAAAAAGGAAAGGCCGTAGAAGGCTATGCTTTTGTTCACTACAAACAGGGCTACGGCAGGACAGCCTGCGACAATGATGGTGTATGCGAGGTAGGAGAGCATCCCAAGAAATGCGGGGACTGTTCCAGTGGGGGCGTTGAAGATCCTCCCGCCAGCACCTGTTATGGCTACATAGCCAATGACGTCAAATGGAAAACAGTAGAACCCTATCTTGTGGACGCTTTGAATTCTGAGGGCCTGACAGCGGAATATGTTAGCACTACTTTGGCCCGGGATATCGGCGAATGGGAAAACGCCGCCGGAGCGGATATCTTAGGCGATGAAATTCAAGGTGAGGTCGACCGGACAGGAATAGGCAGCTTAAACGGCCAGAATGAAGTTGTTTTTGGCGATATTGGTGAGCCTGGCGCTATTGCGGTCACCATGGTATGGGGTATTTTCACCGGCAAACCGAGTGGCCGGCAATTAGTTGAGTGGGACATGGTTTTTGACGAAGTGGATTTTGACTGGTCTGAAGACGCCACCGGCTCAACAACGGAAATGGATTTTGAGAACATCGCCATTCATGAGCTGGGACACAGCAAGGGCATGGGGGACCTGTATGACATCGGCTGTGCTGATGAGACCATGTATGGCTATGCCACCGAAGGCGAGATCAAGAAACGAAGCCTGGAAGCCGGGGACATAGAGGGAATACAGAAGCTGTATAAATAGGCATTTACCGCACAAAAAAACGCCGGGTTCCTGCCCGGCTTTTTTTTTGCTTTACTTTGCCGGTTATAACAAGGCAAGTCCCCGGTCAAGTCCTTTTATTGAGTAAATAGGGCAGGCAGGCATGTCCTGTATTACCTGTGTATGAGATTGTGAGTGGTTCACCTGACGACAGAAGAAAACAATACCGGTCCTTACCGGGTATGCCAATATTCTGAGGTGCTGGATATGCCAGAGGCGTACCTCCAGACATCTCCGGAAGCATTGTTCATTAACCTTTAGAGCGACGGCAGGGATTTAATAGACTTTAATGGTTATTTCCATGCGAGGAAATGGCGTTCTTATTATAGATTATTATAATACCGGAACAGTTGCCAAAGCCGGACAGAGAGAAGAATAATGAACATCCTCAGGCTGAATCCAGGAAATATCCTCATGGCCATTTTACTGGTTTTCTGTTTGGGAAAAACCGGTGCTCAGGAGATCATCCGGGGACCATACCTTCAGCTGGGGACGCCAACCAGCATGACAGTGCGTTGGCGCACAGACGGCCCAACTGACAGCAGGGTTGTGGCGGGCAGAAATTACCATGATCTTTCCGACACCGTTATAACTTCCTCCATGACCACGGAACACGAATTGATCCTTTCCGGTCTGATTCCCCTGACCAGGTACTTTTATGCGGTGGGCTCCTCTAGTGAGCTTCTGGCCGGCGGTGACAGCGCGCATTTTTTCTGGACCTCCCCCTTGCCGGGTTCGCAGAAAAAGATCCGTTTATGGGCCATCGGGGACGCGGGTTTTGCCGGAATGGGTCCCCTTTACGCTCCCACTCCCCGGGCAGTCAGGGACGCGTACCTCAGGTATACCGGGGATACTTATACCCAGGTATGGCTTATGCTGGGAGACAATGCCTACTCCATGGGCACGGACGCTCAGTATCAGACCGCCGTGTTCCAGGACATGTATGAAGACCTGCTCAGGACAACTCCGGCGTGGAGCGCTTATAGCAATCACGATTCTTATTCGGCGGACGCCGGCAGCCAGAGCGGAGTCTATTTTAACATTTTCAGTTTTCCCACACAGGGGGAAGCGGGGGGAACAGCATCCGGTACGGAAGCTTACTATTCGTTTAACTACGGCCGTGTTCATTTTATCACCCTGAACGCCACGGACATGGTGATGCTGGATGTTTCTGGGGAGCAATACAAATGGCTGGAAACAGACCTGCTGTCCACGGACCAGGACTGGATTATTGTCTTTACTCATCAACCGCCCCACAGCCATGGCAGCCATAACTCGGACACGGAATCCAACATGGTGGCCTTGCGCAGAGACTGGCTGCCCCTGATGGAAAATTATGGTGTTGACGTGGTGCTTTCGGGGCACAGCCATTCCTATGAGCGCTCTTTTTTAATCGACGGGTACTATGGCAAGTCTGAGGAATTCGCGGCCAATCCCGGCGCTTATATGCTGGACGGCGGAGACGGCCGGGAAGACGGGGATGGCCCTTATGAGAAGGAGCACGGTCCTCACAACGGCACGGTTTGCGTGGTGGCGGGGGTCTCCGGAGGGGCGAGGGCCGGCGGGTATGACCATGCGGCCATGGCGGTCTCCATACGGGCGGAAGGCTCCGTGGTGATGGACATTATCGGCAACCAGCTGCAGGCAAGGTTCCTGGACACCAGCGGTACGGTCCGGGATTCGTTCACCATCCTGAAACATTTTCATAAGCCGGACCCGGAAAAAAAATCCGGGATACTCTTCTACCAGACCTCGGAGGGCAAAGGAGTCCTTGAGATAAATATTGAGTATAAATTCAATATTGAGCTGCGGAACCTTAAAGGAGAAGTGGTCCTGACCGATTCCGGCAGCGATGAGAAAAAGCTAATTGTCCGCAAGTCCTCATTCCCGCCCGGACGCTATATCCTGTACGTGACGGGGGAAAGCGGGGTGTATTATAAACGGCTGGTTCTGAGATAAGATGAACGGCATGCCATCGGCATGCCGCTACAAAGGCATTTGGTCATCATGTATAACGCACAAGGGGAACAAAAAACAGACAGTAGCGGGGTGCCGGCGGCACGCCTATAAGAAATGGGACAGGTGCTAAAACCGCAGTGTTGTTTCCCTGGGCGGGTTGTCATTCCAGACATCTTGCATCACCGCTTCCATGCCGGCTGCGTATTTGGAAAAACCTCGGCTCTGTAAATCAAAAGCCCGTATCAGATCCATCATCCAGAGCGGCACATGTGACGTATAAGATTTTAATTCCAGGATGACATTGCAATGGGGAGTGAAGTTGACTTCGTGATCACAGGACACCATGCGGTCTTCCACAGGACACAAGTTATACCGTTCTTCGGCCATGTAGCGCAGGTTGATGTCAAAGGTGAGCCGGGCGTATTCCTCACAGTCAGATACATAGGCCTTCCTCCGGTATTGGGTCAGGACTTTTGGGCCGGCGTTGTAGCTGTAGACCAGCCTTTTGAACAGGTTGCGGTTCCTGAGTTCTTTTTCATCGGAAACCGGGCCGGGATCGTATTGGTGGGGGCCGAACAGTTCATACCAGTTTTCCTCATATACCCTTGACCGGTACTTGAGCATTTTCTCGGCCCTCTTCTGTTTGATCTCCAGAAAGTATGGCAATTGAGGATGGTTGCCATAGGACCTGATGCGCATGTTAAACCTGTTTTCACAGTCATCCATCCGGTTCCTCAGGAATAATAAATAGGGAGTGTCTAAATACAGGTTGTTGACCCGGTAGAACTTGTCGTGACTGCGTTCGGAGTATTTGTCCAGAGTGCAGAACGTCTCGGCAAAACTGGAAATGGGCTCAACCAGGGACCAGGGTATGACAAACTTAATCTCATACCTCTCCAGCACAGGGGGTGTTATCTGGGTAACGGCGGTCATTTATATTTCCCCGGCCTCTGTGTACCTTGGAGTACTGGAGTGTTTGAGTATTGGATTTTGGGGTAAGAAGTCATTAGTCATTATGTGCCCTCTTGCACTGTTCCTGTAGTAGTGGGCACGTCATTGGTCATTAATTGGAGGCTATCTTCAATTAATGACGCGCCGGAGGCGCATAATGACCTGATGACTAATGAAACCCCACACCTCACTCGATACTGCTATTGTCCAATTGGCTCCTGGCTTTTTGAAATCAGGTTTACCAATGGCTTTTTGGACAACCTGCCGGTGATATCCATAAGCCTTATGTATGCTATAAAAACCTCGAATTTGATCTTCTCGATTTCCCTCTTGCTCTTTAAAGTGCTTTCTTTTGTCCTCAAAAGGATAAGCGGATCTATTCCTTCCAGTTGAAGATAGGTTTTCAGGGAAGACTCCGAGGTGATGTAATGGGTCCTTTCTTTGAGTAATTCATATTGAGCAATGTATTTCTTCATTTCCGCCAGCAGATTGCGGATGTCATTCTGCAGTTCCAGCCTGAGATCCTGATAGCGTCCCTGGTCGGTAAGATAAGCGAGTTTCCTGCGATTGACATCAAGCCGGTCTGAGTTGAGAAAGGGCAGGGTAAATCCGAGTCTCATATTAATGGCCCGGTTCAGATCGTACTCCCGGTTCCGGTCCCGGTCCTCAAGTTGATCGCCCAGTTCGCCAAAATCATACCCGAACTCTAAAAAGTCGAGATATCTGCGGGTTTGCGCGTTTTCCAATTCAAACCTGGTCTTGGACATTTCCAGCTCCAGTTGGCTGGTCTCCAGGTATACATTGCCGGTATCAAGGCTGAACGTGTCTTTTTCCACCAGCCCCTGGATAAAGCCTATGTCCATGATTTCTGCCGTATCAAAACCGATACCGCTTCCCGGGGCCAGATATTCCGAGATTTCCTTTTCAAAGGTGGTTATCTCGCTCTTCTGCTCAATGATCCTGAGCACCAGCCTGGTGAGGTCATCTTCCGCCTCAATAAGCAGGTTGAAATCAAAATTTATCTCACTGCTTTTCTGATTGAGCACGTCGATCCTGTCCTTATACACCACTTCCAGTTCCCGGTCCAGCTTTATCATGGCGTGGCGATACAGATACTCCAGCGCCAGCATGTATCTTTTTTTCAGTGCCCGGTTCAACAGCATGGCCTTCCTCGTGACGTGGTAGGCGTAGGTGGAGGCGTATACGTTTTTTCCAGCTTTGGTTTCACCGATTCCGTAGGGAGACAGTCTGAGAGCGTATCTCGATCTGCTGAATCCCTCGTTGCGGTACCGCAGTTCTATTTCATCGATGAAAGGAATATTTGTTGAATTATCCTTCAGATAGTCTATTTTCCGGTCCTGATAATCCAGCACGTAATCTTTCCTGGCGGTGGCCAGGAAACCGGTTATGGTAACGCCGGTCCCGCAAAAGGAATCAAGGAGCAAGAGACACGCTAATCCAAAAACCAGTTTTTTCATCACCACCCCTGAACCACCAGACCCTGCAATTTCATTATCTGATAAGGCCCTTTCCGGCCGTTATCAAAAGCCACCATAAGCTGCTGGTTGTCGGAATTGAAACTGATGCCCTCAGGCTGCAAATCTTCCAGGGCCGTTATGTTCTGCAGGCCGTTGGTATGCAGGTCGTAGACCCACAGGTTGCCAATCCGCTTGATGGCTTCATCCTGTTTTATGCCGGTATAGGAAAGGACATACAGGTTGTTGTTATACCAGCACAGGTCTGAAATTCCCGAAGGAACGCCCAGAGCCTTGTCTATGAGGTCCATTTCCCGCCACAACCCGATACCGTCAGGAGGGATGCCTTCTCCGCTCAGAAACTGACGGACCTGTTTTATCTCAAGGATGACCGCCTTTCCCTGTTTTAAAGGGGCTTTACATCCCAGATACAGATGCTGGTTATGGCAGAACAGACCTTCTATGTCCAGGGAAGTATCACTTAGGGCTTTGGAAAGATAAACCGCCCAGTCTTGTTGAGGATAGAGTGTCGAGGCGTTTGTAAGTTTATCATAAAGGGACACCTGTCGTTCAAGCTCAAACTCATAACCGGTCCTTTTTACTTTTATCAGCAGCCTGCGCTCCGCGGGCACGGTCCCTTTTTTGTTGGCGCTCTGTGAGGAAATGATGTATATGTTGCCGCTCCTGTCCTGGGTGATGCCCTCCATGTCGTCGATCCTGTCCAGGCCCCGGATCAGAATTTCTTTTTCTATATGGCCGTAACTGTTCATGATATATATCAGCGGCCGCTGTTCTTCCGTATCATCCGAGACCAGCAGGTATTTTTTAAGGTCATCCAGGTAGAGGAGGCCCGAGGGTTCCAGGCCCACCGGCATTTTCAGCCCTTTCTCAAAGGTCAGCTCAAGCATCTGGGCGGTGAAGGGATCTATCCTGAGTTCAGAGGCCCGGTATTCACGCGCTGTCACTAATTCCTGTGAGGACCCCTGCAAGGCCATTCCCTTTTGTCCGGTGGGGGTAATGATGACCTTTTCACCCAGCAGGAATCCGTTCTCTTCGGGTATCTTGATAACCACTTCCCTGCCCCAGATCTGAATATCCTGCCTTTTCCTGAGCCTTACCGGGTACTCCACAATCCGGGAGCCCACGCCAACGATGTCTCCCAAGGTCCGGTTGGTCTTGTCGGAAATAGAGTTGATTTCCACTTGCTCCCCTATGGCCACTTGGCTGTAAATATTTTCATGTAAGTACCCCTTCACGTAGGAGGGGGATTTGGTATGCAGAGTGAGAATAGTGGCAAAGGGAGAAACTTTCTCGCCGTCTTTGAAATTAACCGAGCCGATGATTCCGTTAATCGGGCTGAAGATGGTAAGCCGCTGCATTTCAGCTTTCAACAGTTGCAGTTCGTTTTCCAGGCTCTCAATCTGGATCCGAATGGGATTGTCTGATGAAGACAGCCCCTGCTGAAGCAGGTTAATTTGAATCTGTGTGGGGCTGAGAGCCAGTTGCAGTTCTTTTTTCAGGCTGGCGATTCTCAATTTAAGGGGATTGCTCTCCTGGCCGACGTCCGGCTCCTGTTCGGGCTTTTTGATGCTCTTCAACCTGGAAGTGAGTTGCTGGTTCAGCCGGTATTGGGCTTCCAGGGCCTCAATCTGAGAATTGATTTCATTGATCCTGGCCGCCTGTTCGGCTTTCAGCCTATTGATTTGAGACCTGGACATACCGGTGTTTAAAGACGCCTGCACCTTCAACTCATTCAGCTGATGGGTGATATCATTTATTTTCAAGGTCAGTCCCGGCCGGTTCAACTTTACCAGCAGGTCCCCGGTTTTAATAAGCTGCCCCTGCACCACATGAATTTTGCCTATCTCAACCGGGTTTTCCAGGTTAACGACAATTTCCCTGCTTTCGGCAATACCGTAAAAAATTGTTGAACTGCTTTTGTAGAACAGGGAAATGGCAATAATGATGATTAATCCGAGCGCCAGAACTGTATAAAACTTTTTCATAATGGGGACCTATAGCTCTACGGTGGTTTCCTGAAGCATAAGGCTTACGCCTTTTATTGTTTCTATCTGCTTGAGTGTCTCAACCAGGTCGGCGTCGGTTTTTCCTTTCCTCAGTTTGATATGATAAGCGTAATCAAGCCGTTTGTCCTGCTCCATCTCCCTCAAGGTGACCAGGGCAAATTGCCGGCAATAGTCCTTGAGTACCTGTTCCAGCCCGGCCCTGCCGGGGGAGTCACTCTCGACATTAAACCTCAGCATACCGTCGAAATAGCGCGACCGGCCAAAAGGGGTGTAGTATAAAAGAAAGGCCGCTCCGCAGAAGCCAAGGCTCCCGATTACTCCCGCGCTGAATCCGTATACTCCGCAGGAGATGCCCGCCGCCAGGGAAGCGAACATGAAAATGATGTCCTTGGGATCCCTGAACCTGGTCCGGAACCTGATAATCGCCAGGGCGCCTATCATAGCGAGTCCTCGGGACAGGCTGTCGCCGATGGCCTGCATCACGGTGGCTGCCACTATGGAGCCCAGTATCAAAGCCTGGACAAAATTCCTGGAATACGAAAGGCCGCGGTAAGTCCTTTCATAGGTGAAGGCAATCAGGGAGGAGAGCACAAAGGAGAGGAGAACCGCGTAGATTACAGTGATGACCGTGGAATTGGCTGAAGCGGTTTGCAGTGTCAGGAAATCCAGCATGTAGGTTTACTCCATTTTAATTTTAGTAAGTTCAAAATAAAAAAATCTCGTGCTTTCATGGATAATTACAGCACATACTGCCGCAACTGCTAAGGCAAACTCAATCCAGCTTATGGATTAAGAGCAAAACAGTAAAATCCGCCGTAGCCTCCCCCGCCGCCTATGATCACTGAACCGGGAGGAGCGGGGCCGCTCTGCACCAACTCGATGCCGGCGGCGCAGCCGGGAGCGTCGCCGCCGGAGATCCAGTGGCTGCCGTTCATTCCTCCCTGCGCCGCTTTTGGAAATCCTCTCCTTGGCCAGGAAAAGCCATAACGCGGCCGGCCGCTGTCCTCGGAATCAGAGGTCCAGTCCTCGCAGGTCCCATCCTGAGAGTAGAGAGTGCCGTCTTCATCCGAGCCGGTGATGAAGTGATGGTTGTCAACCTCCGGCTGGTTCGGATCGGGTTGATGGTTCGGAACGCCGTCTTCATTGGTGAGGTCATTCTGGATGGTCGGGTCTCCGTTTTCGGGACGATCATTCAGCAGGTCATTAATGGTCGGGGCCAGCAGTCTGCCAAGGCGGTCATACCATGGCCCCTCGCCGATTCTGTCAATGGCGTCCACCTGCTGGCCGTCCTCATCCTCAGAGATGCTCAGGAAGGCCCGCCATCCCTTGGCCGAAGAGCCCGGCATGCTCCGCTCGGCAATGGTTTCACAGAGTTTATCCGCTCCCCGGAGGCCGGCGCCCGGGCCAGTTTCTCCAAAGCGGAGATCGCCACCGAACCCGTCCTCGCTGTCTGCCAGTTCCTGCAGAGCCCCCAGACTGGTCACAAAGAAGCTGAAGGGCTGGAGCTCGTCTTCGGCAATCATCACTATTTCAAGGTCGCTGGTATCGGGATTGGTAATGGTCATCCGGTAGTCGAGGTATCCGTCTGCTGTGGAAGTGAGAGCATCGTTGAATGACTGGGCAGCAGTTGCCTGCTTTGCAAGGGAAACAGGTGAGAAAGGAGCGGTTGTTCCCGGAGAAAATCCTCCAAGTAAAGAACCTTTGAGCAGTACCTCGTTTTCTCCTGATTTCACCTTGTATAAGTAAACTCCGGCCTTACTTCGGGGCAGTGCCAGGGAATGAGTTCCGGCATCCAGGAACAGGTGTTCGGTGGAGAGTGTTCTTCCATCAAGGGAAAAAGTAGATATGGATACCTGGGACTTTTCTGTGAGCTTAATGGACATCTGTCCGCTGCGTATTGCCGCTAGAAATTTTTGTGGTGATGTTTGGTGTAGGTAAACAGCGGTAGCGCTGGTAAGGGAAAAACTACCATCTGCGCCGGTGATTGCCGTCAGTCCCGCGGTTTCCAATTCGACTGATGCGCCTGCAATCGCCTCATCCGAAGTGTTTACCACCCTGCCGCTGATATTGATCTCCTGGGCGAATACTGTGAGAACGGGCCAGAACGCAACCGCGGCTGTAAACGCTATTTTCATGCGTAGAATACGAATCATAAGCCCTTCCCCAGGCAAAATAGTAGTAATTTTTCTTTATTTCTGCTCATTGCCCGACAGGAATTTTACCTTGCTCTTCTTTGTTTCGCAGTTCAATATCCTTCCTGCTTACGGGTTAAGGGCAAAACAGTAAATGCCGCCGTAGCCGCCCAGATCGCCGACACCGCTGCCATTCATCGAACCTTCTCCCGTGACCACGCTGGGCTCGCAACCGGGACCGCCGTGGGAGCTGAGCCAGTGCTGGCCGCTCCGGGCGGGCCAGGAATGACCCATGGTGGGCCCTTCGAAACCTCCTCCTGTTCCTCCCGTAGTCTCCGTGGACGTCCAATCGTTGCAGGTGTTTCCACTGAGACGGCCGTTTTCATCGGAAGCCGTCATCACATCATGATTGTCCAACTCAACGCCTCCAGCAAAGTGGTTGGGTTCGCCATATTCATTGGGCAGGTCATCCGCGATTTGCGCGTCAGCGTTTGGACGTTCATTCAGCAGGCCGTCGAGGTCTTCGGCAACCAGCCTGCCCAGGCGGTCATACCATGGCCCGGTCCCGATCCTGTCAATCGCATCTACCTGCTGCCCGTTCCTATCTTCAGTGACACTCAGGAAGGCGCGCCACTGTTTGGTTCCAGAACCGGGCATCGAAAACTCAGCTACTTCAGCGCAGATTTTGTCGGCGCCGGAAAGGCCGTCCTCCTCTCCATACCTGAGATCTCCTCCGAAGCCATCTTCACTGTCTGAAAGGCGGCGCATGGCCTCAAGGCTGGTTACAAAGAAGGAAAAGGGTTCAAGTTCTTCCTCGGCAATCATTACTATCTCAATACCGCTGGTGTTGGAATTGGTCATATTCATCCTGTAGTCCAGGTATCCTGTTGCGGTGGCAGTGAGAACATCGTTGAACAACTGGACGGCCGTGGCATGTTTTACCAGAGCCGCAGGAGAGGACTTTCCCCGGGCCAGGGCGCCGGAACTCTCTGAGGCCCCTCCCAGGGGAGCAGCTCTTAAGAAAGACCTCGCCGGCGCCTGATGTTATGCGGTAGAAATAGACTCCGGCCTTGACCGGGGACGGTACCAGAGACCGGGTTTCCGCATCCATAAGCAGTTGTTCCTGCGAGAGTGTTTTTCCCTCCAGTGAAAAAGTGGTGATGGTAACCAGGGACTTTTCCGCAACCTCGACAGTTAATACTCCATTGTAAAATGCCGCGTCCAGTGCATGGGGTGAGACCTGATGGTGGTATACGGCTGTCGCGTTGCTAAGGGAAAAACGGCCATCTGCCCCTGTAGTCGCCGTCAATCCCGCTGTTTCCAGACCGATTGATGCTCCAGAAATGGCTTCACCGGAAGCGTTTACCACTCTTCCACTGATATTGATGTCCTGGGCGATGCAGATGCTTACTGTCAATAAAACAGCAAATAACGATATATGCTTTCCCATGATGCCCCCCCCGTATTGATAACACAGCCAAACAATTTGGACAGGTTAATTTTTCTACAGTATTACTCACTCCTCAATCCCCGGCCAGTGGAGAAATATCCCCCCGGCCCTGTCCTGTGAAGATGAGCTTGTGTCTTCTTTAAAATAACACAACTATCTGGAATTAACTGCGTAAAAGTGGAAATCTGAGCAGGTTCCCGTACTCTAAAAGGTGAACACGTTACTGCCTGCAGGTTCTTATTGGACGTAACACTAGTATCCGGCCAGTTGTCTCTGCAGTTCCGCGTTTCTGTTTACTGAAAATGATTTGATACCGGGGATGACGGCGCCGGTTATTCCGCTGGTGATGGTGACATCAGTTTCTATGTTGGCATTGAAGTCCTCATAGCTGTAGAGCTTGTTGCTATCGGCCTGCACGTGGGAGTTTATGAGAGGCTTTATCCGGTCGGCCCGGGCCGCCACAGAATCAGGGTGGGCCGGTCCGTTTATAAATTCAGCAACGTATGCCAGGTATACCTGTTTCAGAGAGTCATTTTCAAGGATTCTCCTGGTCAGCGGCCTGTTATCGAGATTGGGTATGTTGACCAGGTCAACGGCCACCACGTCCCAGCTGTTGGTATAAGCGCCGAAGGCCTCATTGAGGTCCCAGTGCAGCATGTGGAACCTGCCGGAGGGCGGATCGTCATACAGGTAATAGTTTCGCCCGGAACCCGTATAACTGTCAAAGTGGGACACGGCCATGTTAAAAGCAATGTGGCGGATGGCATAGTCGAGGTTCAGGCAGCCGCCCAGGGAGTCAATAAAAGCTTCCGCTGGAGCGTTATTGAGCTTGTCCAGGAAGGTTATGAAGCCGGACCAGTCGTCTATGGCGGCATTGGTTTTCAACTCAAAATGTTCGACATAACCCGCCGGGTCAGCGCCCAGGTATTCCATGGGGGCCCCATTGTCCCCGGCTTTGAATAAATCACCCTGATTATCACTGAAGTGTTTTCCGATAAATATCTCGTCCACCTGTTCGATCTGCATGTATAGGCCCAGAAGCTTTCCCTCTATGTATATGTTGGCATAAGCGGTACGCGGGGCCGGCAGGTACTGCCGTACTATGTCATAAGCTATTTTTTCGCGCATGAAGGTGGGATCGCTCACGCAGTTGCTGAAATTCAGGTACCGCAGGCCGTAAAAAGAAATGTTTTTAAAGCTGTCAAACCGGAACTTGAGCGGTTTCTTGGGAGTGTTGCGCGACCGCATGAACGAGGAGTTGCCCTTGTAACGCACTCCTATGCTGTCTATCACCAGGTTCCCAAATGTTAATCTGGCAGGCAGGTAAAGTTCCCCGTTAAGGTAATTCAGTTCCAGTTGGGTCTGCCAGTCAGGAGTGTAGAATTCCAGTTCATAGGCATAGATAGAGGTGTCTTCAAATAATTGGCCGCTGGTTCCGCCATACTCATACAGGGTATCCAGGGGAGGGCCGGACGAGTCATAGAGAATGTTCGGCCTGCCCGGAGTAGGGATAAGGGTTGCCGGGTTGCCTGTGCCGTCGGGATAACGCCCGAAGCTGCCGCCCTGGGGCGCGTCACCGTCCACCCAGTCAAGTTCATCCACTATGGCGTCGTTTTTAAACAGGGTCACAGCATCCGCGCTGCCCAGTTTAAAGGGAACGGAATACCCGCCCCCTCCCGAACCGCTGTCATTGGCAATGATGACCAGGAATTCTCCCGGCTTAAGCTCCCTATCGGGAAGGCCGGCCCGCTGGTGGTCCGAATTGTCATCCCTCAGGCTGTAGGAGGCTAGGTTCACGGACTTACTGCCGGCTGCGTAGAGCTCAATCCAATCGGTACCGCCGCCCCAGGGCCGGGAAACAACTTCATTGACGAACAGGGAGTCGGTGTTTTCCGTGGTCTTCTCCCTGTCATAGTTCAGGAACAGGCATCCCCAGAGGCACCAAAAGCAGGCGCAGAAAAGCAGCGGAGAGCTTTTGTTCCAGACGGTCATTCACGCTCCTATTCGGCTGTGCGCACTGTCCGGAAGCCAATGAAATAATACTCGTAGTCCGGGGCCGCGAAGGACCTGTTGGACGACCGCAGATAAGAGGCCTCATTGCCCCAGCTGCCGCCACGCACCATACGGTAGTTTCCCGTGGCCGGTCCGGCGGGATCGACCTGCGCTTCGGATGTATACATGCCCCCGTCCCAATCATGGCAGAATTCATACAAGTTACCGCTCATGTCATACAATCCGAAAGCGTTTGGAGATTTGGTGGCAACTGGGTGGGTGCCGTAACCGGCATTGGTTGAGGTCAGGTTATAAGAATTGACTTTCCATATTGCGTGCCCGTTGAAATCAGATGTATCTGTGCTGTTTGCAGGGTAGGGGTGGTCCTTGCCCCAGTAATAATCTGTTCCGCTTCCTGCCCGGCAGGCATATTCCCATTCCGCTTCCGTGGGCATGCGATACCCGTTTTTGGTTACATCAACAGCCAGCCCCTGCAGGGCGCATCCGTTTCCTGGGAAGCCCGTGATCCCGGTGTAACTGTAGACGGTGTCGTACCCATCGCGGATGCTGCGGGCATTGCAGAAAAGAGCGGCGTCGTCCCAGTAAATGTTATACACCGGGTAATCATCCCCCTGGCCAAAGGTTGCCTGCCATGTTGGGGCGATGAAATTCTGTCCGTATGCTTCGCTCATCAAAGTTCTGTAGTCAAGCTGGGTCACTTCCGTGGAATCCATCCAGAAATCGTGGGTGAAGCTCACAGTATGAACAGGCTGTTCCTTGACGGAAAATCCAACCCCCCCGATATCGGGATTAGACTGGCCCATCTGGAAACTGCTGTCTTCGGCCGGGACCAGCTTCATACTGCCGCTGGTGGTATCGTCTTCCACGGACGTGCCTTTATCACTGGTGCAGGCATAAAAGATGCACGCTAGTAATGCCGACAGGACTGCAAATTTCATGGTGTCTCCCTTATTTATTATACTACAGATACGATTGAATTATCCGCAATAAAGTACGTTTTTAGCAAGGTTTGTGCTAATGCCCGTAAAATGGGCAATGTATGCCGGGGCAGCAACACGTATGGGAGTTCGATAACTTGGTGGGATTAGGCAAAGAGGTCTCTGGGGACGGGAGGTCCGGCACAGGTTTTGGTGTCGCTCAGGTATTAATCGGTGGTGTTCGGCTGTTCTGGTGTGGGCGTGGATTGTATGTCCCAATCCGGGCTTCCGTCTTCCGTTCGGCCGTAGGAGTAGTTAGTCTGCCGGGCTTGAATGTTATCATAAAAAATAATGCGGTCAATTGTTTCTGAATCGCCGTTGGACAGTATGATTTCCTCACCATCGGTTGCGCTCAATTTGAAGTTGACGTGATTGGGCCCCATTTCCTCATCATCGTCAGCCCAGAGCAGGTGGTGACCCCTGGCGGGAATTTCCACGTCCGGAAGGGCGAACTTGAGCACATTAGTGGAATCGTCAGAGAGATAGAGCCCTTTTAAGTTATAGGGATCATCGCTGTTATTATACAATTCTATCCAGTCGGCGGCGTTGCCCCCTTCATCGAGAATAGTGTCTGTCTGGTTGCTGGCCATGAACTCGTTTATGAGAATGGGGGCGTCATCCCCTTGGGATCCGGTGGAATCCATGGTACAGGAAGAGAAAAATAATCCCATAATGCTGAGATATATGCATATATATAATTTCATTAGTACGTCCTTATCTGTTTCACGAAAGTTTTTTAAGACTCATTATTAGTAAGGAGTAAGGAGTAAGGAGTAAGGAGTATGGAGTGCGAAAACTCCCCACTCACAACTCCCCACTAAAAGATCCCAGTATTCCACTCCATTACTCCAATACTTACCCATATTATTGTCCCCATCCAGGATAGGGACGGGCCTGCTTCACAAACAGGACCGGTTCAGCCGTGGGGTCGCCGCCCACCGGTTGGTCAAACTTGAACTCAGTGTCCATGGCATACCACTTGCCGGGCTCCGTGCCGTAGAGTTGGTAGAAAAACCGGTGGATTTCCTGCAGCGCAATTCCCAAATCGTGTGTCTGGGCCGTAGTCAGGACCGTTGTTCCCTGAGGCACGAGGTTTGAATGGGCCATGAAGACAATGGGCTGTCCCGGCATCTCAAAGTGATAGATGAATTGATCAGTTGTAATACCGGGCTCCGGCTGGACCACTGATTCCTCACCCTTTTGCACGTTGATGTAAAACCCGGGTTCCAATCCCGAGGGATCGAATGGGTTTGCCGTGATGGCGACACCGTTTGCCTCCTCATCGGGAAATGAATTATGCACCAGAAGGGCCATGCCCACGACCTGATGGTCGATATTGCGGTAACTGCGCTCCTCATAGGCCCGAAAATACCACACACTGGCCCAGACGGTGCGTACGGCGTCCAGGACCGGATTGCTGGGATCATTCGGGTCACCGCTCATGGAGGTGTAGAGGCCCGCGCCGGTAAAACCGTCCAGGTCTTCGGCATTGGTGCTGGAGCGGAAGCGCATCCTCACGCCGGGATACTCTGTGTTGAGCTTTTCCAGCAGCGCCGCTTCAAAAGCTGAGTCCACCGGAGCGGTCTCCATGGAATCGCGCAACACTTCAAGCTGCTGGTCCCGGATCGCCGGATCGTATAGAAAGGCTGAGTCCGCCAGAAATTGTGTCACCATTTCGTGAAAGCCGTTCTGTTCCATGAACTGCCAGTAATAATATACAGGAATGGCAAAAGCCTTGGGGTAGGGCACCTTTTCATTGTCCATGTGGGGAAATGCGGCAAAATGACTGGCCTTTCCGCCAAAGGCGGGAATCGCCGAATCAAGGGCCTGGCCGAGGTCATAGTTCTCGAGATCGAGGATGTCTTCGATATTGCGAAGTTCCGTAGTCTGCAGATCAAGATTGGGCACCCCCACATCTGCCGGCCTGTTCGCATCCCACCAGGCATCAGCATCCTCCTGGGTAACCTCTGTAACCGTATATTCAAAGGGGCTGACATCCAATTCCACCCATTTGCCCTCAAGGGCGCGGAGGTCGCTGTTGGTATATGCGCCCCGCAGCGCCATATTGGGCGTACCGCGGTTTTGGGAAAGAACATTGATATGTGAAAGGGGGGTTTGAAACTCCTGGGTGATTATTCCGCTGACCACGGAGATATCATTGGGAACCGCGTCGAGCACCACTATGTCCCGGAATCCCACATAAGCCGTTTCGAGTTCCGCTGCTGTTATGAAGATCAGCCTGCCCATGCTCGCTGCGAAATTGAGCGGTTGATAGTCGATGTCTTCGTAGAGTTGGCCGGTTGTTATCACCTTAATCGAGCTGGGGAGATCCTGAACAACCTGCTCTATGGCTTGTGACGTGGGATGGAAGTAGAGGCTGTCTCCGAAGTAACAGGAATCAGCTATCTGATGATAGGCTGAGCTTATCATGTCCGCTGTGGCGTTATCATAGGGCGCGATTTCATACGCCCACACTCCGGGACCGTCATAGCGGGTGACCGCGCCGAGGACAAACCGGCGGTTGGGACTGTAGTATTCCGTAAGATTGAACTGGGCCAGGGCCGGGACAACGGGTTTGCTGCCTCCGGAAAGATTAGCTGATACGAAATCCCAGTGTATTTGGTATATCTTGCTGTTTTGAAAGTAGAGCGGGCCGCCATCTAGCAAATCAATGACGGTTTTCACAGACGTCGCTCCCGGGATGCTGGCGTCCAGGGGTTCAGAAGCCATAGTGGTGAAATCAGCTTTGCATCCCAGGCTGCTGGAAAAATCAGGATCTTCAGCCTCTGCTATGGCGCATTCCCAGACTTTCGGTTCATCGTCTTTATCCTCATCTTTGAGGGGATTGTCGCACGAGGTCAGAAACGTGGCCAGCGGGAACACCATCAATAATTTTATCATTTGCATCTGTTTCATTATACGCTGCCTCACTGGCATCGGAGGTCCCATGCGCAGGTTTGTCCCGCAGGACAATCTTCATCGCCTGAGCAGGATACGAGTCCCGGTATCTCTAATGATTTTGTTACCATGGATTTGATGATAAGGTCCGTCATCGCCGAGGCGTTGGTACCGACGGATTTGCGGGTAACCTCTATCTTGGGAAATCCCGACATGCCGAGGGCTTTGAGTTGATCCAGCAGATTGGCCGGAATCTCCAGAGCGCCTGTATCCGGAGCATCGCATTCCAGCAATCCTTTGGTGCCGCCGTGGTGGCTTATGTCTACCACCACGGATATGGAGGCGATATCCGCCTGTGCCGGCGGAGTCCATTGCAGGTTTATCGGCTGGCCATCTATAAGATCGATGGTGCCGTTAAGTATCTCCAGCGGGCTGATGCCGGTAGCTGTCACCGTAAAGGCGGAGGTTGATGCCTCGCCGCTGGCGGTAAAAGTTATAATGTCTCCCTCGGAAAACGCGGGGTAGGCGAGAGTAATGCCCACCGGCTGATAATTGCTGGCAATGGGATCCATGGTAAAGGATGTTTCTCCGCTGGTAGTCTGCAATCCATCCACCTGGACAGTGCCAACGGTGACTGCAGTTGGATAGGCCTGGCAGGAGTCATCTTCCACACACATGGCTGTTCCACCGCACGACTGTTGACAAAAAGGAACACGAGGGGTCATGAGCCGGCAGGCCCCGCTGGTTGCGGCCTGCTCCCAAATGACAGCCTCAGGTGACGGGCCGTCGTACAACCGGCCCAGCACAGAAGTGAATCCCGGAGTGCTTCCCTGGGGCGCCACCAGGTTAACCTGAAAGCTGCCGAAGGAGGGATCATCCCCAGTCTGGTTGTTGTTTTCTTCTGACGGGCCGCTTGTATCCTCGCAGGAACTGCCGCAAAGGAACAGGGCAAAAACTCCGCTTACTAATATCATTCTCAGAAACATTAATTCAGTCTCCTTCCAGTTCATGGATTAAGCGCAAAACAGTAGAATCCGCCATAACCGCCTCCGCTGCCGATTATTCCATCCGCGCCTCCACCCTGACCATCCTCTATCCAAATACCGGCCAGGCAACCGGAAGCATCGAAGCTGGTCATCCAGTTGGCTCCGCTTATTCCCCCCTGCGCTGCCTTTGCTCTTCCGCCCCTTGGCCAGGCAAAGCCGCAGCGCGGGCGGCCGCTGTTGGCTCCGGCGGAGGTCCAGTCATTGCAGGTAGCGTCCTCAGAATAGAGCCTGCCTTCTTCATCCGTACCGGTGATCATATGGTGGTTGTCAACCTGAGGCTGGTTCGGATCAGGCTGGTGGTTTGGAATGCCGTCTTCATTGGTGAGGTCATTCTGGATGGTCGGGTCCCCGTTCTGCGGACGTTCGTTCAACAGGTCATCAATGGTCGGGGCCAGTAGTCTGCCCACACGGTCGTACCATGGTCCCTCTCCAATTCTGTCTATGGCATCCACCTGCTGGCCGTTTTCATCTTCGGCAACGCTCAGGAAGGCCCGCCAGCCTTTGGCTGATGAGCCGGGCATGCTCATCTCTGCAATGGTCTCACAAATCTTGTCCGCTCCACGCAGACCTGCTCCCGGTCCTGTCTCACCGAAGCGGAGGTCGCCGCCGAAACCGTCCTCATTCTCTGACAGTTCCTGCAGTCCTGCCATGCTGGTCACGAAGAAACTGAACAGTTCCAGTTCTGTTTCTTCGGTCATCACTATCTCAAGTCCGCTGGTATCGGGATTTGTTATATCCATCTGGAAGTCCAAATATCCATTGGCAGTCACCAAAAGGACATCCTGGAATTGCTGGGCGGTTGAGGTCTGTTTTTCCAGAGCAGCAGGCAGGGAAGCAGCAGCCGTTCCCTGCGGAGATCCGCCAAGGGAAGAGCCTTTCAGCAAAACCTCGCTTCCTCCAGATGTTACCTTGAAGAAATAGATACCGGCTTCTATCTGAGGGAGTCTCAGGGAATGCGTACCGGCTTCCATGGTCCGCTGTAAAGCTGTAAGCTCTTTTCCTTGAAGGGAATAGGTGGTAACAGTAACTTCTGATTGTTCAATAACTTTGATGGACATCAGTCCGTTATAAATGGCCGCTTTAAGTGCACTCGGAGACGCCTGATAACTGTAGATGTCTGTTGCGCTGGTAAGGGAAAAACGGCCGTCTGTGCCGGTGACCGCGGTCAATCCCGCGTTTTCAAGTTCGACTGACGCTACTGGAATCGCCTCACTTGAGCTATTGATCACCATGCCGCTGATATTGATGTTCTGGGCTGGCGCTGCTGAAATGAGCAGGCAAACTGCCGCACAAGTAAGAACCATTCGAGTATGTGATATACAGGCTGTCATTTTATCTACCCCTCGGTCATAAAGTGGGCATGAATAGTCATTCCCTTTTCTTAAAAGTTGAGAGATGGGTTGTTGTCATTGCCATCTCCTGTCATTAGGGAATGAGAGCAAAGCAGTAAATGCCGCCGTAACCGCCGCCCGACCCCACGATGGGATTGCTGGGATCGGATCCGCCTGTCTCCGCTGTGTTGACACCGGCTCCGCAGCCGCCTTCGTCCTGTCCTGATATCCAGTTGACCCTGTTTCCGGCCGGCCATGAGAATCCGATTCGGGGCCTGCCGGCGTCCCTGCTGGTGGTGGTCCAATCCTCGCAGGTGGATGAGCTGCCGTAGAATTCTCCATTGCGATCAGAACCTGTCAGGAAGTGATGGTTGTCCACTTCTCCGCGACCGTCCGGGTCGTGATTTGGAATGCCGTCTTCATTAGGCAAATCATTGATGATGGCCCTGTCCGCTCCTTCCGGCCTGTCGTTGAGCAGTTGGTCCTTTGTCTCTGATAAAATTCTTCCCAGGCGGTCGTACCATGGCCCCTCTCCGATCCTGTCAATGGCGTCCACCTGATCGCCGTTCTCATCTTCGGAGATACTTAGAAATGCGCGCCAGCCTTTGGCCGATGAACCCGGCATGCTCATCTCAGCGATGGTTTCACATATTTTGTCCGCTCCCCGTAAACCAGACCCCGCACCAGTTTCACCATATCGAAGATCACCGCCAAAACCGTCCTGACTATCTGACAGTTCCCGCATGGCTGAGAGGCTGGTCACAAAAAAACTGAAGAGTTCAAGCTCCACTTCCTCAGTCATCACAATCTCAAGTCCGCTGGCCTCGGGATTTGTCAGTTCCAACTGGAAATCCAGATATCCGTCTGCGGTCACAAGAAGAACATCATCGAATGACTGAGCGGCAACAGCCTGCTTTGCCAATGCATCAGGTGATGAGAGAAGGGAAGATCCCGGGGAAAATCCTCCAATCGAAGAACCTTTAAGAAGAATTTCGCTCTTGCCGGATGTAACCCTGTAAAAGTTGATCCCTGCCTCATCCCCTAGGAGGGCTATAGAATGGGTCCCGGCATCCAGTACCTGCCGGATTGTAGACAGTTCCTTTCCCTGAAGTGAAAAAGTCGTAATAGTTACCGCAGACTTCTCCATAACCCTGATTGACATCAATCCGTTATGTATGGCGGCCCCAAGGGCGTTGGGAAAGGCCTGATGATTGTAAATAGCGGTAATACTTATCAGTTCAAAACTGCCATCGGAACCGGTAGTTGTGTTTAATCCCGAAGTTTCAAGCTCAACTGAGGCCCCTGGGACTGCCTCACCTGAGCTATTAATCACTCTGCCGCTGATAGTGATGTTCTGCGCGAAAGCTCCCGGAACCAGCAAATAAAAAGGCACACCAATCAGAATTAAAAAAATGTGAAATAAACGAAACATATAAGTCCTCCCCTTCCTTATATTAATACGGTCTAAATATTCTGCTTAGGCAGATAGCTGTCAAATGCATGCCCCCTCCCTGTCCATCTGAACAAATGTCATGATGGGTGGTAGTACCATAATCTAGTGGATATTCTTAAAAATAGTAGCTGTTTTTTTTTCCGCAGAACTTGTTTGTGTTCTCCGGTTGGAGTACATATAACGGTGAAAATGCTTAAAAAACGCAATAATGCTCAGAAAAGAGAGTCTTTATAACCATAATCCGGTGTGGCGCATAATTATGTAAGTAATTTATTTCGTTATGAGTTATGAAAACAGATGAGGTTATCTGCTGTCCATAGGGCAAAACGGAATGGAAAAAAAGTAATGCTATAGGAAAACAGGTCAAACGGCCTGGAGCAACCGTTCCCTATTTGAACTAGATGGAATTATTCAAATGTTAGAATAGAGGGTGTTTTGAAATTGCGGGGCAATGAGATATTCTGGTTTTTACGTATATCATTTTGGTCAAGATTCAAAATAGTCCGCCCCAGGAAGTCATAAATCTTGATATGAGCGGTTTCAGGACTTAGATCTATCCGGTTTTTAACAAGAGGGTGAACCAGGATTTTTCCTGAGTTGAAACCGGTTCTCGGAGACTGTACATAATGCAAATTGGGAGATTCAACTGCTACAGGATCTTCCAGAAGTATTTCCCTGATGGCATTAAGCTCTTCAGTTGTTACGCCAATGGAGAGCAGGTAGTTCCAGACGCCTTTCTGCAGGGTCCCGTTATCGGTATCGAATTCCTTAAGATAGGCCATCAGATTATTCCACTCAGCAAAACTGGGGGCGTTGGGATCCCCTCTTGTCCCATAGATCGAAAGCGAAGTCCACTGGAAGTTGAGCAGTATCTGCTCCTCTGAGCAATTGAGCACGGCTTCAAGCAGCGCCGTAATCGTCCCGGTCCGGTCCGCGCCTGCCCAGCAGTGGATAAGCAGCGGATAATTTTCCGCCCGGGCCAGTTCCCTGAATACTTCCCGGTACTGGTCCTGAGTGTAGTTCACTCCGTACCAGTAAGACTCAATTCCAGTCACCTGTGAGTGTATATAATTGATTTCAGGGGGCAGGGCCGGATTGGCCCCCTCATCTTTTCTCCTGAGATCTATTTCGCTGATAACCCCCAGGTCCATGATCTGCTGGATTCCCAACTCGGTAATGGGATGGCGCATATTCAGCTCAGCAGAGCGGTAATACAGACCCTGACGGACCAGGTTTCCATTCATGTTTTCCCTGCCTCCAATGTCCCGGACATTGGTCGTTCCGTCCAGGTATATCATCCGGGGCCACAAGGATGGAGTGTCGAACCTGTAGGTCCGGGTGGAGCGTACATAGTCCCCGCGGTCGAAAAGAGCTACCATCCAGTAGTACCGGTTATCCAGTCTCAGATTCCAGATTGGGAACACAGTATCTGAAATACCAGATGCGAAGAGGTCTGAAAGTGCCATATCCCTGTTTTCCGATAGGTAGATATCGCAGGTCGGTTCCTGGTAATCCTCCGTGTAAGTCCACTCCAGCAGGGTGGGATTGGGAATGCTCCAGTCGTCCGTATGCGGGGTAAATGGATCGTCGGTAGGGCGGGTATCTGGGGTCTCGGTGCCATTGTCA
This sequence comes from Fibrobacterota bacterium, assembly GCA_042567505.1. Taxonomy (GTDB): domain Bacteria; phylum Fibrobacterota; class Fibrobacteria; order UBA11236; family JADFYW01; genus JBHPJW01. Next base: position 17,078 of record JBHPJW010000010.1, on the reverse strand, counting down.
GGCGTAATAATATTGACACGGGCTAAAACTGTTGATAAGCATACCGCCAACAACATGATGAATACTGCGAGGAGCCTCATTTTAAATGGATTCGTCATTTTACTTAAAGCACAAAAACCGCAGACTCCCGCCATTTCCTCCCTTTATGACGGTTATCGTCCACACAGTTATACAGGTTTCCATTTTTATTGTACCATATATTTACCTGGCGTGCCAACTTTCTCAGATTTTCCCCATCTTGTCCGATATGACATCGCCGGAATGCTTTTTTTACTAATTACCAACGCAGGCTAAAAAGGTTGGAATTTCACCTTTTCAAGGCTTTTTCCATAATGAGTCCCAGGGATATGAGAAGGAAACCAGGGAATTAGGCAAATGGTTACTTACCGGGGAAAATGAGGAGATTCCGGGATTGGGTTGGATTAGAGGAGCTAATTATTTTAAATAAACCGGCCTGGTCAGAATGTCTGACTTTTCTCCGAGTAAACGCAGAAGGTAGACTCCCGGGGCGGCTCTGCTCCGGTCATGCAATCTCCCATCCCAGAGAATATTCTCTTCTTCCGGCAGGAGTTCCTTTATCAACCGGCCTCTAATACCCAATAGTTCCGCTTTTTCCGGTTTGAAATTACCCAGATAGTAAAAAGTCCCCTGTCCGGAGATCCGGAAGGTGGTTTCTGGTCCTGAGGCTGAATGACGTTGTTTTTTTACGTCGAGGACAGCCAGGCCGGGATAATCCGGAGCATATCGGAGCGCCCTTGCTACCTGGGTCGCTGGATTATATTGCCAGACCACCTCCCCTCCCTGAGTCACCTCCCAAATTTTACCACTGTCAGTAGACTCCACCACCAGGGTGTTGCCGTTGGGAAGGCGCTGGAGGCCGCCCAGGTGATTGGAAAAAAAGCCCGAATCAGTATAGGTCCAGCCGGGCTCGGCGGGTCCATAGGCTACTCCGGGATCCAGAGGATAATTGCCGTCAGTATCCAGTGGCGGGGAAATTTCAAGTATTTCAGATCTCATCCGGTCTGTGCCGTTGTTATAGGCCATGATGTTCCCCGCACCGGGAATTCCCTCAGGTATCCAGGAAGCGCAATGAACCACGTGAAAAAATTGAGTTCCTGCTATTTTATAATTTCCGGGATTTCCCCAGCGGTACAGGAAATCTCCCCCTTTGCCGTATGTTCCTCCTGTGTGTCCGGCAGCTTCTTCGGTCGTTGTGCTGTGATCTATCACATAAAATTCATCTAAAAAGTGAGAACTGAAAACTATCTGATCCAGTTCCGGATTATAGCTCACAGCGTTGATATGGGTCCAGTCCCCGGTCCGGTCAATCAAGCCAGCATTGATATCAAGCAATTCGGGATGCTCGGCTACTACTCCATAATTTTCAGCTGCGGAATTCCGGTCCTGTATCAGGTGGTCCCAGATATGCCATTCCCAGACAATTTCACCGGCCGAATCCCCTTGAGGCATGACTTCGATGATGTGGTCGGGCATAATATCTCCTGTTATGGTACGGCCCGCGGTGGCGGCTTCAGATGAGTTCTTCTTTTCCCAGGCTATCATAAGCACATTTCCGTTTGGCAAGGGTTCCAGGTCGTGATGCAGACAGTAGGTGCTGTTGCTGTATTCATAATGCCAGAGGATTTCTCCTTCCCATGAAACCCTCTCCACTCCGCCGCTGGCTCCGCCGGCGGAAAAATATGGATTGCCCAGGTTTATTGGACGCAAGATGCTCCCGTCTTCCAGCAGGTATACGCTATATCCGCCCGCTTCGGGATTTTGCCAGGTATGCACTGCCTCACCTTCTAAATTTATCAGATATGTATTTTGGGACCCGTTGGGATTGTACAGCGTGTATCCGTCAAAAGCTTCTCCCTGGGAATAGATGGAGGTCCACGCCATGAGTACAACTACAATAGCAACCACAGGTTTTCTGTTTTCCCTCTTCATCATTGCATTTTCAATTAATCGCCCAAGTACAAAACGTATCTTTTATTATTGTAATTTTTTTTTCTCCAGTTGGACCCGAAAAAGAATCTGATTAATAGGCACTATTGTAAAATCCCACTGATTACTGCGATTTTCTTCGGTTCTTCCCATAGAGGAGTTTCATGACTCTATTATACTATGACTCCGGACCTTTTTCCATATTCCGGAATTTGCGCAGGATTATCAGTTTCCGGATATGTTGTCCTGGTTTTCCGGACCCAACGGCTTGGGATAAATCTTCTTTAATTCTTCAGGGAGGAACAGGGAAAAAGAAATTTTGAAAAATCAGGATGTGTTAAGTAATAATAGAAATAGCGGAATGATTTGCTGTTCCAATGGCAATAGCAATGACGATGCAGGTAAAGTCCGTCCAGGGCGGTCTTTCATCAGAAAAATAATGGGAAAACAATCCAAAATATGAGAACCATAGCGTTTTTTATTTCAGCCCATGGATTTGGCCACGGTGTGAGAAGTTGTGAGATCATCAACAATATTCCCCCAGAACATCAGGTATATATTTTCTCGAGCTTACCGCCATGGTTTTTTCAGGAAGAGATTCGCAGGACCTACCGGCACATCAATTGCGAAATTGACTGCGGATGTGTTCAGGCAGAAACTGTCTCCATCGATATAGCAGCAACTCTGGAAAAGTACCAGGGTATTTATAAAAATCGGGATATACTGGTGGAACAATACGGGACAATGCTCAAGAAGTTGCATATTGACCTGGTCCTGGCGGACATTCCCTCGATGGCTTTTGCAATTGCTAACTACGCAGGCAGTCCTGCTTATGGCATATCTAATTTCAGTTGGGGAGATATTTACCACCCCTATAGTAAAGAATTCCCAGAATTCTCCGGTGTCCTGGAGCGCACGCTTTCAGATTACGCACTTGCGGAAACATATTTCTCCCTTTTTCCAGGCCTGGAGGGCAAGGGTTTTCAATCAAGAATGGAGATGGGGCTGGTTGCCAGAAAAGGGCAGAAAAAACGCGGCCGGCTGGCGGCACTCCACGGTCTGAACCAGAATAAAAAATGGTGCCTGGTTTATGTCGGCCATACGGGTCTGAATAATGTTGACTGGAAACGCCTGGAGAAATACCATGATTGGGAGTTCTTAGGATTATACAACCTGCCGGGATCCCCAAAAAATTACAGAACTTTTCAAAAAACATCGGGGTACAATTACGCAGATATCACTGCCAGTTGCGATTTGGTATTTGGGAAACTTGGATATGGTCTGGTTTCAGAATGTTTGAGTTTTGGGATTCCGATTCTGTTCTTTGAAAGGTTTGATTTTGCAGAATATGATATTTTCAAAAAAGTCATGACAGAAAGGGAGCAGGGAATTGAAATAGATTTGGAAAAGGTTAAAAAACTCGATTTCTTGGAAGATATAGCTTATCTGAGCAGAAGAAATATCCAACCTGTTCAAGCTGCCGGGGCAGGCAATATCATCCGCGCCCTGGAATTGTGATGATTGGGTATAGAATGGCTGAGCTCTGATCGGAAGTGTTTTTTTGGAAGAGATGGGATTGTAAGGAAAAGGTAAAAGGTGTTTGGGGGGATTCTTTTGCCACCATCAGTAAATTTTGTGAAAATCCTGGTTCTATATTATATTTTCCACTCACCATAAAAGAGGATTTTTTCATGAGCCGAATATGTGAAGTCACTGGCACAAAGAGATTGAAAGGGATGCAAAGGTCCCATGCCATGAATCACTGTATAAAATTTCAAGATCCGAATATCCATAAGAAGAAATTCTGGATTCCCGGCGAAAACAGATGGATTACCTTGAAAGTGAGCGCAAAAGCCGTCAGAACTATAAACAAAAAAGGAATAAAGGCGGTACTTCAAGCAATCGGCTGATCATCTTTACTTCTTTCCTCTCAAAAATTATTGATCCTTTCAGTGCGCTTTTTTCGTTTTTCATCCATGGAAATGAATATTGAAATCCATTAATTTAAGACGGATTCCCATTTTCATAAGCAGAAAAAAGTGATATAATTCACGAAACAGGTAAATTTCATGTAAATGTCCGGAAATTGAAATAAATGTCAAAAGGACCACAGAAATACTACCTCATTCCCCTTCCTGATACTGCCTTTTCTACTGAGTTAAATGCGTTTATCAATGAAAAACTTGCCTACTGTTTGAAAAAACGTCTTGATAATGTGATTCTGGACTTACACCAGATTGAAGAATTGCAGCGTATCCATTTGAATATTATTACACGCTGGCTTCGAAATTTGAAATCCCTGGGAGGGACTCTGACCTTAACAGGAGTGTCTACTTCCATGCTTGACCTTCTTCGTTCGTCAAGAATATCAAGCGCTTGTGATGTATTTTCAACCCTGGATGACTTCAAACGAAAAAATGCCGGAGCACAGATCGAAAACGACAAATCCGGTCCGGCAAGGCAGAAAGATCCTGCAATTGCTTCCCGGAAAGAAGAAAACCTTCCTGATGAACAGGCTTCCGGAACGGAAATTCCCCCGGGAAAGCTAAAAGGTCAGGAACCCGGAGAGGACCGGATCAGGGAACAACCTGAACCGGAGGCCGCAGAAAAAGTGGTGGCAGATAGAATTGTGGAAGAACCCCGGGAAGAGGGATCCACGGGAGCAGAACCCCGGAATGAAGTCTTGGGGGAGAGCAGCGAAGTTGGTCCTCAGGATACACAACGACCTGAGGCCGGGGAAGAAGCAGGGATAGATACTGATAAAAACACGGAATCCGGGGAACTTGAGGTTGAGGAGGAAACAGGAGCGGATACTGATGATGATGAAGCAGAATCCCAGGGCCCGAAACCCGCAGATACAGAGGTTGAGGAAAAGATAGAGGAAAATAAAGCCGAAGAAGAACCGCATGATGGGGATTTTACACGGGCAGAGAACCAGGAGGAGATAGAATATGATCCCGCTGAGGACAAAATAAAGGATGCGGAACCGGAACGGGGAGCAGAGAGTTCACCTGAAAGCCCAACTCTCACAGAGGAAGACGTCGCGGAAATAAGGGAAACCGAGGGCTCAATTACCGGAAGTATTGATATACGGAAACTGGAACAGATAGGTCGGGAAACGGATGTCTGCGATAAACTTCCGTTCCTGAAAGGAGAAGGGCCAAACACCTGGGACAGTGAGATCGGCTCCCTTCCGGGAAGGGAAGAGTCTCTGGTATCTGATGTTGATGAGGAAGAGAGTGAAATCCTGGGGACGGATAGGGATTTCCGGGTTGAGACCAGCGGAACATACCAGTGTCTCAGTTGTGGAGAGACTGAATATTTTCTGAAGGGGTCCCTGTTTCATACCTGCAGTAATTCCCATTGCAAGGGTGAAAGTGAAGGATGGCGTCCTGTTGTGAAGTTATTTTAGGATACCGGTGACAGAACCAGGAAAAAAAATAGTTGCCATAGGCGGGGGCAAAGGAGGGACTGGTAAATCCTTTCTGGCCGTTAATTTAGGCACCGCACTTTCCCAGAAGGGAAAAAAGGTGATTCTGGCTGATCTCAATACACAGGCTCCCTGCCTGCACACCTTTCTGGGTGTTCCGGTTCTCGAAAGGACTTTTCGGGATTTCATTATTGATGATAATGCGACCCTGGATGCAATACTCACGGATAATCCCCTTTCCGACGTTTTACTGATGAGCGGGGGGGCGGACATGCCCGCTTCTTCACCTCTTTCACACGAGCAGAAGCATCGTTTTTTTTCCTGTCTGAAAGCCCTGGAGTACGACACCTTGTTCCTTGACCTGCCCACTGGCTCAAGCAGCGAAACCGCGGACATGTTCCTGATATCCAATGGAGGATTGGTTGTCTTCAATCACCTGCCAACCACCCTTGAAGGCACCTATTTATTTATTAAAAACATTGTGTTCAGATTGATTTCGGGTTTCTTCAAAAAAGAAAAAAACATACTGCATTTCCTGGAAGAAGCGTTTCCCCCAAACAGCAAACTGGAAATGGAATCGCTTGACCAGATACTGCATACCTTGGAAAAACTTGATAAGACCAACGCTGAACATGCTTACCGTGCGCTTTCGGCATTCAAACCCTCGTGTATACTCAATAACGTTGTTCATGAGCGAGAAACCGATGTTGTTGAACCTTTTCAATGCCTGGTAAAAAAATATTTAGGGGTGGACATACAGTTTTTAGGCGTCGTTTCACAGGGTCCGGAAGTAAACAGTTCCATAGAGAACCGTCTGCCTCTGGTGCTGGGTGATCCGGAGTGTCAGGTGTCTTGTGAAATAAAAGCTATTGCGGGAAAACTGGAATAAATGTTTGAGAAGGCAAATGGACGTGTGTGCGGCTGATTGGCGTGGCTTACCCTCTGCCTTTGCTCTCTCCCCCTGGAAAGCGGAAAAGAGAGTATTGGACATCCATGCCGGCTGTGTTTTCTTCCGGCGGTCAGCGGTTTTACTCTTGCTGATGTATATGTGTCCGTATCCTGTATCGGCACGGTCATACCAATTCCAGATCCCCTGTTATGAAGAGGTAATAGCAACCTACATCAGTATTCCTGAAAAACAAAATGGGATAATGGTCATTTTCATTCCTGCACCGGGGTATATGGACCACCGGGGAAGGATCGGTATAAAACAGGAGAGCCACGTGCCTAAAAAGGGAATTTATAGTGAATGGCAATCCAAATTGAGTAATCAGGGTTTTATTACCGTGCAATTTGACAAATCCGGGACCGGCGCCAGTTCCGGCAGACTGTCCAGACAGGAAGAACTGGCCCTCTTGTGTGTGTATTCTTCCCTTACCTCCTTGGGAATAAATTTTCCAACAAAGTACTTCCTGTTTACTTATGCAGGAGGAGCGGAGTATTTCCGGTATGCGTATAAATCCATGAAGAAGGCGGGACAGGGAGTACTTCCTGCCGGGCTTATCCAGCTGGCGGCTTTGGCAAACTGGCATTCAATCGCCGGCGAAGACCGGATTCCGGTGCTTTCCGTGCTGGGAGACACTTCACTTATTTCAAAAAAAATCAGAAAAGTGTTAAAAAGAAACGCGCTGAAGTCAGATACTCTTTCCAAAGTTTTCCTCATGCCGGACTCGGATCAGCATCTCTGCCATCTTCCCAACCTGGAGGAAAACAGAACGTGCCATTACCATTCTTCCCTGTTTCAGACAGTTTTTAAATGGATGGAAACGGCCTCTGAAGAATATCAGGACGTGACCCAGGAAATGGAAATCGAGTTTGATATGGACGAGGGAGGGGCGCCGGCTGACGGGCGGTAGAAATGTTTTTATGGGAGGGAATTGAGAGAAACGAGTTTTACTACTAATCAATTCTCAATTCCGGGTTATTTGGGGTGCCCTGGAGAGCCCGGAGGAAGTGTTAACAAAGAGCTTATTCAATACACCCGGAGACTCTTCCACCAGATCACTTACCGTGTACTGGGGAACCTCATATTCCATTTGATCGGGTAAATCTTCATTAGATGAAATTCTTAACATGCAGGGCTGGGCCGTGTATTTTTTCAATTGAACTGATGGCCTTATCCATGGTGAGCTCTTTTTCCTGAAACCTTTTTCTCAGGCATGCGCAGAATATTTCTTTGAGTACCTCGCAGTCATAGAGAGCCCTGTGCAGACCCTGCCTGTTTAAGGTCAGGTGGATTTGGTCACCCAGCTTCCTGGCGAGATTTCCCAGATTATGGGAGGTGGCTTCCACCATTATTTTTTTTGTGATTTTCAAGCTGTCTAAAACGGGATTTCCGGGGATCATCATCTGGTGTTTTTTCAGGGCTTTGCCCAAAAATTCCAGGTCAAAGTCGGCTTTGTGGGCGACCATCACCGTGCTTATCCCGCAGAATTTTATAAACTCCGGAATCACTTTTTTGAATGCAGGAGCGTTTTCAACCATTTGATCAGTGATATTATTGATTTTTGTGGCCTCTTTGGGGATGAACATATTTGGTTTTATCAAACTGCTGTAATGCCCCAGGTCAATGGCGGTTAATCTCCCCTTATCTTTTCTAAGAGTAAATTTATACCCCGCCACCTCAATGATTTCATCCTTGTTCGGGTGCAGTCCCGTGGTTTCCAGATCAAAGGCAACAAAAGTGACAAGTGGCAGCAAAGTTCCTCCTCGCGTTCAATAAGCACGGAAAAGTAGTAATTATTTTTTTCCGGAAACCAGGATGGCTGTCCGGACACAGGCATCAGGAACCAGAGGACATCAGCCTTCCCGCATTGCCCGGCGATCTGCGAGGAACAAACAGGAGTCATTCCCGCCTTCAGATCGTCGTAATGCAAAACAGGAAAACTGTGGATTTGGGCCGGGTGTTAACCACAACTGAAATATATTTTATTTTTTACTATGCTTTTTGAAACTTCCCACATAAGACAAAGGACCCGGCCATGAAACAATCCCTGAAAATATTAGTGGTTGATGATGAGGAAAATGTCTTGTCCAGTGTGAAAAAGGTCATCAGTTCCAAACACCCGGAACTTCGGGTAGATCTCTGCGATTCTCCCATGGACGCCCTTGGCCTGATCAAAGGAGGCGAATACCATATGGTCATAACGGATTTAATGATGCCGGGAATTGACGGGCTTGAGCTTATTAAAAAAATCCGGACCATTGATTCCAGGCTGAAAATAATCATGATGACGGGTTATGCGACAATGAAAACCGCCCTGCTTGCCATGCGGGAGGGGGCTCACAAATATATTTCCAAGCCCTTTACCCGGGATGAATTACTTTCGGCTTTACATTCCGCTTTAAGCGGGGAAGGAGAAGGTGCGGGGGACTGACCGTTTTTCAGGAATGCAGCCTTGACCCAAGGATGGTGAACGAAAGTGAAATAAGGCAAAGGGTGAAAAGCATCACCGGCATTAATCCTACGGGCAACATTGAATTCATTGAAGACAACTCAAACTATGTTGATATTTCCAGAGGGATGGTGCTTGATTTCCATGGAGAGTTGTATTACATCCTGGGAAACATGTATGAATCAAGATTCACGTTGGAGGAATACCCCAAATACTGGGTAAAAAGCGCGCTTGAATTGTCAACAGGTCGGAAAAAAATTCTTAAATGGAAATTCGATGAGAAATTCGTCTTTAAAATAGGGGCGTTAAACATAAAATGCTACCGGAGTTCCGAAAAAGAAAGCCGCATACTTGAATTGGTTGAGGGTAATCTGTCCTTTATGCAGGGAAAGACCATTCCTGACGGAAAAGGCGAGGGTGTTAAGATCATCGACTATATTAAAGGGAATAATTTATACAATCACCTGACCAACCTGGAAATGGATCATGAAAAATACTTCCATACCCAGTTTCCCGGGATACTAAAAAACCTGCAGGCCCCGCTTGAGGCTATCCGCTTTATTCATAGCCATAATTTTCTGCACGGGGATATTCGGAACGATCATATTTTAATAGATGATGCGTCAAAAGCCTACCGCTGGATAGATTTTGATCTCAATCAGGATTTTTCCGACTATGACGTTTGGAGCCTGGGAAACATCCTGTTGTTCAGTGCCGGCAAGGGGGAGCATACTTTCCGCAATGTTTCTAAAAACGAAAAAATCCCGGAAAAAGCCTTCAACGCCCTTTGCGAAGACGATGTCTCGGCATTTTTTGAGTACAGGATAATCAACCTGAAAAAGCTCTTTCCCTACATACCAAAGAAATTAAATGATATTCTCATGCGTTTTTCAAAAAACACAACGGTATTTTATGATACTGTGGACCAGATACTTGATGACATCGATGAGTTAATTGAGGACTGCAATTGGAAGTGAGGAAGTGAGGAAGTGAGAAGCGGGGGAGACCGCAAAATTTCCCGGTTCTTCATTCCCGTTTCCAGCTTCAATATGCAAGGATAAGTGCCTATGGATCCCGTTAAACTGGAAATGTATGTGCGTCTCAGGTGGTTCGTTAAGCTCAGGTGGATCGCCATTCTGGGAACAGTGGCGACCATCCTGGTATTTGAAAATATATTAAATATACGTCTCTTTGGTTTTACGCTCTTCCTGGTGCTGGCCGCCATGACGGCTTTTAATTTCCTTTTCAGATGGATGCTGAAGATCTTGCCCATTATCAGTTTTGGGGAAGGAAAAAGGTTCTTAAACGCGGCGGGATTCGCCAATATGCAAATTGGCATCGACCTGATATTCCTTACCCTGATGTGGCATTTCTACGGCGGTATCGAGAATCCGATAATGTTTTTTTTCGTATTTCATATGATTATCGCCGCCATCCTGTTGCCCAAGATCAACAGTTTCCTGTGGGCAGCCTTCTCTTCTCTGTTATTGGTGTCCGTAGCGTATATGGAATTTTCAGGAAAGCTCGATCACCATCCGTTTCTTTTTCAAATCACCGGTATTTCCCTCTGGCACAATTTGTACTGGAACATCCTCGTGCTTTCCGCCTTGTGTTTTACCCTGATTTGCGTTGTCTATATGACGTCATCCATTTCCGCCCAGTTGCGCAGAAGAAATGAGAAAATAATCAATCTGGAAAAGGAAATTTCGGATAAAAAGTTGCAGGATACGGAAAAACAGCTCTTCTTCTCGGAAAAAATGGCTGCTTTAGGTAAACTGGCCGCGGGCATGGCGCATGAGATCAACAATCCCCTGACCACCATACTTTCCTACAGCGAATGCCTGGCAGACGATTTAAAAGACCAACAGAACATTTATAATGACATACAGACCGTTATTCATGAGACTATCAGAATACGTAAAATCGTTCGGAACATACTGGACTTTGCCCGAACCGAGGACCAGTTTGAAGTGGCTCCCATTAATCTGAACAACGAGGTCCTGGAAATCATAGACATGCTCCAGACCAGAATGGATTTCATTGATGTTATCTTCAATCTGAACCTGGGAAAAGACCTTCCTCCGGTAAAGGTCGGAAAGGAGCACCTGACCCAGGTCATCATAAACATCATGGTAAACGCTTCCCAATCCATGGAAAGCAAGGGAACTATCAGCATCAATACCAGTTACGATCAAAAGACGCAAATGGTTTCTTTGAAGTGCGCTGACACCGGTCCGGGGATCCCGTCTGAGAACCTGGGCCGTGTGTTTGATCCTTTCTTTACCACCAAAGCGCCTGGGGAGGGAACCGGTTTGGGGCTTTCGGTAAGCTACGGCCTGATAAAGATGTATAACGGGGAAATCTCCGTTCAAAGCAAAGAATCCGAAGGGACCACTTTTACCCTGATCCTGCCGTCTGAAGGACAGGCGGAACAAGCATGAACGCCTACCGGGTTAGCATTATTTTTTTCTGGATATCCCCCGCTGGACTTTTTAACCGGACTATATATATTCCGGCCTCCACCGGGACCCCGTTATCATCATTTCCATCCCAGACCATCTCCAGATCCGTCACCTTCGAAGTCAACACCAGCCTGCCCCTGGCATCCAGAAGGTCCATCGCTTCCACGGCATCCACCCGCAGGGAAAACACCTTGCCTTGGCCGGTTATGGAGAAAGAAAATAATCCCGACACGCCTCTGCCGCCGAAAGCCGGCTCTTTGTATCCCGGGGCATGAGGCCGGATAGACGCGCCGCCGGAGACGGTTTTTAAAACCGTTCCATCGTAGCCCACGGCCCAGCCCACATTGGCATCTGCAAATCCAACTGCGTTCAGGGAACTCAGGGTGCCGGTCTCCTGCTCGGACCAGGTTAATCCTCCATCCGTTGAACGCTGAATAAATCCCCCAGCCCCCGCCACCAGTATTGTACCCGGGGCAGGGACGTGTACGGCCAACAACTGGCTGGCGGCATCCATGGCCTGCCTTGTCCAGTTTGCCCCGCCGTCGGCAGTATAGGTCAAAATTTGGCCCCCCACCGCGGCTCCGCTGAGGGCATCGGCGAAATGAACAGACACTAAATTATCCGAAGGGTCGGTCGTATGCCAGCTCCAATCATTCCCTCCATCCTCTGTTTTGGCGATTGAACCGCCGGTACCCACAACCCATCCGGTCTGGGCGTCAATGAAATGCAGGTCGAATAAAAAGATAAGGGCGCTCAAGGGCAGTTCTTCCCAGGAAAGGCCGCCATCAACCGTTTTCAGGATCTCGGTATCGGCTACGTTTCGTATACCTGCCACCAATCCGGTACTGATATCGGCAAAACATACCGAGGTATATAAATCCAGATCGAGTCCGGTATACGGGGCCCAGGTGGCGCCTCCGTCCACAGTCCTATAAACCGCACTGGAGCTGACGGCCCATCCGTTATTGCCGTCCGCAAAAGAAACGGAAATCAGGTCATCCGTCGTGCTGCTGGTTTGTGCCGACCAGGTAGCTCCCCCGTCATTGGTCTTAATCACGGTTCCTCCGCTGCCTACTGCCACAGCCGTAAGCGCGTCAAAGACGTAGATATCCCTGAGGGAACTGGTCACATTTGATACCTGGGGAACCCATTGTCCCCAAATGTTAATCCAGGCGCAAAAGAAAAAAAACATAATTGCGATACAATGTTTCATGTAATCACTCCTTTTTGGAAGCGTGTTTTCTTTTTCCGGATAAGGTGGCATGGTTTACAGATAGTCCCGCAAATTTATTAAAAACAGAACAGACAGCTTATAGGTTTAGGTAATATTATTTTCCCCCTGCAGGCAATAGTTTTTTTCCGGCTGCAAATCCCTCGGGCGGCAAGCTGCCTTGGCAAAGAGTAAGCGCCAGAAACATCAACCTTTCTGCTGGGCACCGGACTCGCGCAGTTAGCGGGATAATCCTTATTGCCGGGCCGTGCCAGGAACAGTCCACTGTTCAACACAGATATGCCTTCTCAATGTTCTCACACCATTGGAGCTTATGGGTTTTATTTCTTTTCACGCATCCCTTTTTAAATATGGAAAGCTTTTTCTTCAGAACCCTGAGACAGTGGGCTCGCTGAGTGGCAGATATTCCCCCCTTATCCAACAGCTTAACCATCGCGCGGATTCTGTATTGGTCAAGGGCGGTAATACTTGACGAAAGCTGGTCATGGTGTCCTCCATACCGGATGAGGTATGCTTTCCTTATTAAACCCACCTTGTGCCCGGCAGTTATCCTCAGCCAGAGTTCGTAATCCTCACACGCGGGATAGGCTTCGTCGAATCCTCCGAACCGCTCAAAGAGCTCCCGCGTCATGGCTGCTGAGGAGGGTGTAATCATGCATCTTTCCAGGGAGGCCGGGAAGAGGTCGCCTTCCCTTTTCATAAGGTGACGGGGGGGATTTACTCTTACTCCGTCCCGCACCCAGATTTCCCGTGTCTGATGAATGCGAAAATCCGATTGGGAGAAAAAGTCCATTTGAGCCTTGAGCTTGCCCGGCAGCCATTCATCGTCAGAATCCAGAAAAGCCAGGTACCCGGCACGCGAGGCCCTGACTCCCGCGTTACGGGCCGAACTCACACCCCGGTTAGGCTGTTCCAGCACAGTTATCCTCCCATCGCCGGCGTACTGTCTGAGGAGAGTTGCGGTGCCATCATCAGAACCGTCGTCCACCACAACCAGTTCCCAATCAACCCCGTCCTGTAAAAGGACAGAGTCCACGGCCCTTTTCAGGGTATGTTTCCTGTTATAAACGGGTATGATGACGGATATGTCGGGCATGGCTCAGGTTATGGTAGTGAGGAAAAAAATGAAGTACTGGGTTACGGGAATGGCGCTTTCCGCACAGGTAAAGACGTCTTTCACGGCTTCGACCTGGTTGAGAGAGGCGGACATACGATGAGGAGAAACATATATGCTGCGAAGAGAGAGTTCCAACACTCCAGCAAAGGTAATACATCTCGTCACGGCCTTACCTCGGCCAGGGCAGAAATTCCCCGATAAAACGAACCTCTTTTTGGAGAATTATGCCGCTGTTTTCCCTGACTCTTCCGATGATGTACTCGCTTAGATCATAAATGTCCTGTCCGCTTGCGCCTCCTGCATTCACGATAAAATTGGCGTGCTTTTCCGATACCTGTGCGCCTCCCAGCCGGTATCCCTTGAGTCCGGCTTCCTGGATGAGGCTCCCGGCAAAGGAGCCCTGAGGCCGTTTGAATACGCTTCCCGCGCTGGGAAGGTGCAGGGGCTGTTTTTCGCTTCTTCTTTGAAGGATGTCCCGGAGGTCTCTGCTCAGCGTCTTGCTGTCTCCCGGTTTCAATTTCAGGGTTGCCGCGACTATTATCTCTTCCATGCTGCAGAAGACCGAACTGCGGTATCCGAAAGCGCACTGTTCAGCGGATCTTTCAACCATAGCGCCGTCGCGGGCGCTGGACTTTACTCTGGAGACAACCTGACAGAGTTCCTGTCCGAAAGCTCCGGCGTTGATATAAACACCGCCACCGATGGAACCGGGGATTCCGGCAAGTTTTTCCATACCCGCCAGGCCCCGGTCAACAGCCTGTTCAACTATGTCGTGCAGTAAGACTCCGGCTCCGCATCTCACACAGCTCCCGCTCCATTCCACTCCGGTCTCCAAAGATCTGGTATGGATAATAAGCCCGTTAAAACCGGCATCTGCAAAAACCAGGTTGGTCCCCATGCCGAAAACAAACACCGGCTGACGGTTGTCTTCCGCCCAGCTCAATCCCTGCCGAAGTTCATGTATTGACTCCGGGGCCAGGTAATACCGGGCCTTGCCTCCCGCCTGGAAAGAGGTCAGAGGGGCCAGGGGAATGTTTTCGTAGATGGTTTCCAAGGAATTAAAGCCGGAAAGGATTGAGGATTAAGAAGTGAGGATTGAAGAAGGAGAGAAAATGAAATCCGGCGCTGATTACATCAATCTTTGATGAGAGAAAAGAACTGTTCTCAAATTGAAATACGAGTCGCAACAACAACCGGCGCCGGAACACAATCCTCAATCCTCAATCCTCATTATTCATACTCCTAATCCCAATACCTGCGGGAACCGTACTTTCTCGTTAATTCCCTGAAAACCGCATCGGGCACGGCTGAATAGCTGTTGAACTCCATAGTAAACTCCGCCTTGCCCTGGGTGAGGGAACGGAGGTCGGTTGCATAGCCGAACATTTCAGCAAGGGGGACTTCAGCGGTGATCTGAATGTACTTGTCCCTTTCCGTGGTTCCGGTTATCATTCCTCTGCGCTGATTCAGGTTCCCCAGCACCGCACCCTGAAATTCAGAGGGGGTTTCCACTTCCACCTTCATAATCGGCTCCAGTATCTGGGGGCTGGCCTTCCGGTATGCCTTGTAAAAAGCAGATCTCGCCGCCAGCCGGAAAGCTATGTCGCTGGAGTCCACGGAGTGGCTTGACCCGTCAGTCAGCGTGCAGCTGACTCCGATAACCGGGAATCCGATCAGGTTGCCGGATTCCATAGCGGCCCGGAATCCCTTGTCACAGGAAGGGATATACTCCCTGGGAATTGCGCCGCCCGTGACCTTGTCTATGAACTCATAATCCCCACCGCTCTCACAAGGCCCTATAAAGCCTTCGACCCGGGCGAACTGTCCCGCCCCTCCCGTCTGTTTCCTGTGCGTATAGTTGAATTCAGAAACCGCCGTGATGGTTTCGCGATAAGCGACCTGGGGTTGTCCCGTGCTCAGTTTTACACCGTATTCCCGGTGCAGGCGTTGAAGGTAAATGTCCAAGTGCAGTTCTCCCATTCCCGAAATAATGGTTTGACCGCTCTCCTCATCATATTTTACCCTGAAGGTGGGATCTTCCTTTACAAACCTGTTCAGGCCCTTGGCCAGATTGTCCAGGTGGGCCCGGTTGGAGGCCTCAATGACAAGATCGATAACCGGTTCCGGTATGTGCATGGAGGTCATGTTTATTTTTGAGGTTCCATCCGTGAAAGTGGTGCCGGAAGCGCAGTCCACTCCAAATAGGGCCACAATGTCTCCCGGACCGGCGATTTCAATCTCCTCCATCTGATCAGAATGCATGCGGACCAGGCGACCCACCATATTCCGCTTTCCCGTGGTGATGTTTACAACCGGTTTTCCCTTGCGAAGGGATCCCTGGTAAACCCGCATGTAGCTCAATTGACCGAAGCGGCCGCTTTCCAGCTTGAATACATAAGCCACCAGAGGTTTGTTCTCATCAGCATGTAATTCAACTTCTTCCTCGTTTTTATTCAGATCAAGACCGAAATTGACAACCTCATAAGGATTGGGAAGATAGTCCGACACACCGTCAAGCAGGGGTTGCACCCCGATGTTCCTGAATGCGGAGCCCATGAAGACCGGGGTTAATTTTTGCTCCACAGTTCCTTTTCTGATGGCGCTTTTAACCAGTTGCAGCGGGACGTCCTTTTCTTCAAGCACCAATTCGGTGACCTCGTCTGAAAACTCAGATATGATATACAACATCTTTTCCCGGTAGGTCTCCGCCTGAGCCCTTAATTCCGAGGGTATTTCCGAGACATCAACACATTCTCCCTGATCGCCGGAAAACCGGTAAGCCTTCATCTCAATAAGATCAATGACCCCTTCCAGTTTCTCTTCCAGGCCGATGGGGAGCTGCAGGGCTACGGCATTATGCCCAAGTTTCTCCTTCAACTGTCCCAGGGCGCGGAAAGGGTCCGCTCCCGACCTGTCCAGTTTATTGATGAATGCCACGCGCGGTATGTTATATCGCTTCATCTGCCGGTCAACAGTGAACGACTGAGATTGGACGCCGGACACGCCGCATAAGATCAGGATACCCCCATCCAGGACCCTCAGCGCCCGTTCCACCTCAATGGTGAAGTCCACATGGCCCGGGGTGTCTATGATATTGATGCGGGTGTCCCTCCACAGGCAGTGGGTTGCGGCGGAAGTGATGGTGATCCCGCGCTCTCTTTCGAGGTCCATGAAATCCATGGTGGCCCCGACGCCGTCTTTTCCACGTACCTCGTGCATGGCATGGATGATACCGGTATAGTAGAGTATCCGTTCGGTCAGGGTCGTCTTTCCCGAGTCAATGTGGGCGCTGATGCCAATGTTTCTCAAGTTCTCTAACGGTCTCATGTTCTATCTGCTGGATTTTTTTTAGGTAACATTATAAAAAATGGATTTTCTAGGCAAGCATTGGAGGAGCGCACCAGGTCAAGCCGTCATGGCAAGTTCATCCAGGTTGTCCCGGCCCGGCTGTTTTCTGATAACCGATTTTACTTCCTTGATCTTCAGCAGCATCGAA
>JBHPJW010000001.1:0-152548 GCA_042567505.1 Fibrobacterota bacterium | reverse complement strand
ATCCAATTTGATTACCCCATGTTAATGGTTGCCACTAAATCGGATAAACTGAAAAAAAGCCAGATAAAGAGGGCTGTCGAGTCCCTTATCCGTGAATATCAGTTGCCGGTGCCGCCTGTTATAATCAGTTCGCTGAAAAAAACCGGGAGAACAGAGGTTCTTGCGCAATTAGGTGAAATACTGCAATAATCCCGTCTAATTAGTCACATTAGTGTGTTTATGTTATCCAACACAATGGTATAATGGGGATTATGGGGGTTATTAAGCTATTAAACCAGGTGGGAGCGGTTTTCCGGAAAATGTATCTGGGGCAACTGATCATCCTCAGCTTCACCATTTTTTTTTCCAGTTTTAAAAAACTTGGAAACAGAAAAGCCTCTTTCATGACTTTTATCAATCAAACCTATTTTACGGGTGTGGAAGCCGCACCCCAGATTACGCTATTAGCCATAATCATCGGGGCTCTCACCATAGTTCAGGCAGTTACCGTGATGCCCAAGCTTGGTGGAGGTGATGCCCTGGGGGGAGTGATGGTAGCCGTGGTGATCCGGGAGTTGGGGCCACTGATGACGGCTCTTTTTATAGCTGGAAGGTCCGGTTCAGCCATGTCAACCTATATAGGGAACATGAAAGTGCTTCAGGAAGTGGACGCGTTGAGGTCCATGGGGATCGATCCTCTGCATTTCCTTATAATGCCTGCCTTTTTTGCCACCCTGGTATCCATGCTCTGTCTTACCATGTTGTTTAATTTTGTTGCGGTTTTAGGGGGATATTTTATTGTCTGGACCGTAAAAATAGCCCTGCCTGGCCTTTTTTCCGCTCATCTTTCGCTTCCTCTGTTCACAGAAAAGATTTTTGAAGCCATGGGAATAATGGATTTGGTGCTGGTGATGGTAAAACCCTTGATTTTTGGAGCTTTTATTTCGGTTCTGGCTTGTTTTCATGGAATGTCAGTGGGCCTGGATGTGCGGGCGGTTCCCAATGCCACCAGAATGACGGTGGTCCGCTCTTTCGTCCTGATTATCACCTGTGATTTACTGTTTGCCATACCATTTTTTCTTCAACTCAAGGAGCAAATGGTATTATGAGCGCGGTTGTTTACATGCGGAACCTGGAGTTCAGCTATAAAAACATGCAGGTGCTGAAAGGAGTAAACCTCAGTTTATACACGGGAAAAATGATTCTGATTTGCGGTTCCAGCGGGCAGGGGAAAAGCACTCTTCTGCGCCTTTTATTGGGGCTGGAAAAGCCTAAGTCAGGCATGATTAAAATATTTGACAAGGATATCAAGGAACTATCTGAAGAAGAGTTTAACAAACTGAAATCACGGATAGGGACTGTCTTTCAGAATTCCGCACTTATTTCAACGAAAACTGTGGAAGGGAATCTGGAGTTGCCCCTCATATACCACAACCTGGCCGACAGGGAAGAAATAGAAAAAAGGGTTAATAATACCCTGGAAATGCTGCTCATCAAGGAATACCGGCATAAATTCCCCGCTGAATTAAGTCTGGGGCTGCAGAAACGGACCGCCATGGCCAGGGCCATCATTACCAGGCCGGATCTGATAATTATGGATGAGCCGACCTCGGGACTGGACAGCATAAGCAAGGGATTGCTTATGGCGCTCATTGAGAATGTCAGAATGGTCCACAACGTCTCCATGATAATTTCCAGCAACGACCTTGTGTTTGCCCGAGAAATGAAAGCGGACATCGGCGTGTTGAAAGATGGTGAATTGCTGGAGCCTATGAAGTATAATCAATTAAAGAACTCTCCGGATTCTTTTGTTCAGGCCCTGTTACGGGAAATGCAGGAAGTACAGACATGAAAATAGATTTCCGAAAGCACATGAACCTTCTGGTAGGGTGGTTTGTTGTGTCCGCCTTGATTATCATGTTCATGGCGGTTGCCCTGTATTTTAATTTCCAGGGCATTTTTAATCCGGAATACCGGTTATTCGCTGTTTTTGAGAACGGAATAGGCCTGCGCAAAGGCACGGCTGTGTTGTATAAAGGAGTGAAGATCGGCTCGGTTAAAGAGATAGGCCTGGTGGTGAGCAACGGAAGAGGAGAGGGCTCCGGCAGGGTGATAATATCCCTGAGCATAGATGCTAAATTCAAGACTTTTATCACCGATAAAAGCGTGGCATATGTAATGCGGGATAAAAACCTGGTAAGCGACAGGGTGATTAACCTGGAGTCGCCGGGCTGGTCGGATAACGTGCTGGAGGACAGGGATACTTTGAAGGTGGGGTCGACCCGGGATATTGAATCGGTCCTGTCATCGATTACCTCGCTCATGGACCAGGTGGACGGATTGCTGGTGAAAGTGGACAGTATCATATACAAGGTGAACGATCCCGGCACCACCGTTGGGGCCATGCTCGGAACCAGGGAACTCTATGACAAGGCCTTGCAGGGCCTGGGAAACGTAAACCAGGTGTTGGAGGAGGGGGCATTGGTTCTTCACAAAGCCAAAAAGATGGAAGAGTCTGTTAATCAGGTCCTTCCCGGTATGCTTTCCAATGCAGACACCACCTTTACCTCCATCATGAACTCCGCCGGTGAACTGGAAAAAACCATGGGCCGCATGGACGGGATCCTGGATGACGCCGAAGGCCTGGTAGCTAAGGTGGAAAGTTTTTTAGACGAAGGGAGCGGAACCCTGGAAAATGCCGATGAGGTGATGAAAGCGGTTTCGGAGTTCTGGTTCGTAAGGGGTAAAATAAAAAAGATGAGGGCCAGGGAGTTCCCTCTGCTGGGTAACGGCATAGGTATCTGATGAGAAGCTCTTTGATTTTTTTTGTCACCATGGTAATGGCGGCCTGGATCCAGGCCTCCGACGCTCCCGGTCTGGCAGTGAAGGGAATGCAGAGTTACCGCGATGGTAAATACTCTCAGGCCAGGAAGTATTTTACCCTGGCCATGCAGGAGGCCGTTTTGCAGGCCAGGGAAGACTGGATTGTGATGGCGGTCCTCAACCTGGTGGACCTGGATCTTGACGCGCTCCGGCTGGAGACGGCGCGGGAACTGCTGCATAAGGTGCCTGAAGATATAAACCCGGAATTACAGGCCGCGGTCCTCTGGAAAAGGGCCCAGTATTACTTCTATGCAAACAGGATTGATTCCGCCTCAGTTCTCATTAAAAGAGCCGGCGAGCAATGCAGCCCCGAATTTTCCTTTTATCATTCCCTTTCCATGGACGCCTACCGGATTCAATTTGAATCCGAGATTACTGCCGGTAACTTTGAAAGCCTCAAGCAACTGATAAAACAGTTTAAGGACAAACTGCCAAAAGAGAAGAGGGACATGACCTGTCTGCTGGAGGCGCTGATAGCCATGAAAGAACGGGACTATCAAAGCGCGGATGAGCTCTGCCGGAAAGCCGTGGATTATCACAGGGCCAGAGGACAGATCCCCCGGATGGCGAAATGCCTGAATTATCTGGCCTTGTCCGAATTTATGAACGGAAACCGACAGTCTGCCAGGGAGACTAACGCAAGGGCTGTGGGGGCTTATGAGGGATTGAGCCTGGCCCTTCCCGGCCTCAGGGCCTATGCCCTGAATATCTTTCTGGTTTCCGACTCCGTGGAACTGGAAAAAATAAAAAGTAATTTGGAACTTATCAGTGAAAGCCAGCCTGGATTTGACCTGAAGGCCGTCATAAAGGATTATCAAAAGTTTGCGAACCTTTCCCTCCCTCCTGCTCTTTCTTATATGCTTCCCTGATTGCCCACGGGCGGCAAATCTGGAACCGGAGGATATCTTTTATATACCTCCATTTTCCACCTCGCGGCTCATTACCGGAAACCATGCCCGTGTGTATATTGCCGCAGGTAAGGGTGTATTGATATTCAATCAGTCAAAGAATGCCTGGGAAAGCAGCATCCGGACCGAGCATGAGATAAAGGACATTTTTTATTCCCAGGAAAGGGATAAACTGCGCATATTGACCGGACAGGGCGCTCTGGAGTATAATGAAAATTTTCGTGACTGGTATGCGGTAGACTCATTGAGATTTACCGCAGGGGACTCGGGGAAGCTGGAACAGGAACAATTACAGGCCCTGTCCGGCCTGTCGGGGGTCAGCATGCCGTATCCCTGGCATTTTATGGGTGACGCCATACGGGATAAATACATGCGTCAGTCGCCGGTCACCAGGGCGGTTGTTTTCGATTATGACAGATTATGGGTTTTAACATCGGGTTCGGGAGTATTTACCGGATCCAAAAGACGCAGCTTTATAAAGCCGGCCTGGTTCGGGCTGGATGATCCGAACATCCACACCGTGTTTATTCATCAGGGCAAAATCTGGTTTGGTTCAAACAATTCCGGCAGCGCGTTTATCAGAACTGATGAGGGACTGAATGACTGGGAGCAGTTTCGGCCCGGCCACTATGGTGGAAGCTTTCCCAATGCTGCGGTATGGGATATGGTGTTCTGGAATGGATTTTACTGGCTGGCCACGGATGACGGGGTAGTCCGCTTCAATCCGGACGCCAACCAATTCGCCCGGTATGGCTATTTTCAGGGATTAAGAGCTGATAAAGCCATTTGCCTGGAAGTCCATGGCAACAGGTTATACGCTGGAACAGAAAGGGGATTGACCGTGTTGGAAGGCCCGCACCGGGATTTCAGACCGCTTCCCCATCCGAATATCAGGTCCTTGAAAGTTTATTCTCTGAAAAGCCATGGTAATCAGCTTTGGGTGGCCAGTAAGTTCGGGCTGTATATGTTTAATCATCAGAACCAGGGCTGGAGTCAACCCCGGACAGTATATGTAACCCAGGGTCTGCCCATTCTCGATGTGGTGGCAGAAGGTGATGCAATATACTGGATAGAAGCCGATAAATTAATGCGTCAGACCGGAACAAAGCCTTCTGTAGAACTAAAAAAATACAACAACCTAAAAAATCTAAAAATTCATGGCGGATATGTTTATGGGGCCTATGACTCTGGAGTATTTGCGTACAACCTAAAAAACGGGTTAGATGTTGATTATGGCATAAATGATGGTATAATAGGAAAAAGGGTAAACACTTTAGCAATCGAAAATAAGTATCTTTGGGTGGCTACGGATTTGGGGGTTTCTCGTATAAATGGAGCAAGATTCCTACCTTGAAGTGAAAAAAGAATTCAGAAAAAGAAATAATCTTTACGCTTTTTCTTCTTTAAAAGGATTGAAGAATTATTTCCGCCAGTTTATGTCCGCCGCGGAAATTGAAAGCGAAGTCACAAAGGCCCACGAGGGTTTTGTCACCCGGCAGGAGGCCTCCCCCAAGGAAACCCAGCTTCAATTCATAAAAAAATGCGAAGTCAGGTTATTGAAAAAGCTCAGGAAGGGGTAAGTGGCTTTTTTTTAGTTGGCCTCTCAAGTAATCAGGAGCCCGGAGCCAGAAAGAAACAAGAGATCAGAACAGGGAAACTGACCCCTGCATCCTGACACCTCACTCCATGTTCCTCGCTCAAAATCATTAACCAACTAAAGTCCGTTAAAAGCCAGCAGGGTGATGCCCAGGGTATAGGAGTTGATCTGTCCTCTATTATATTCTCCCCAGACGTCGAACATGAACAGAGAGGCCCTGGCTCCAATCTGTTGCCTCAGGGTCCGGTCCGCAGGGACCTCGGCGGAGAATCCCTGAAGGCCGTCGCTTGCGGCTACTTCAAGACTCATCGAAGAACTCTCATATCCTGCTCCCGCGAATACTCCCAGCCCCAGGAACAGGAACTTCAGGTCGACGGAGGCGTTCACCATACCGACCCAGTTGTTCATTTCCATGGAAGCGCCGCCTGCCTGAAGATTGAGCTTATTCTGGGCATAGTACCAGGAACCATGCAGGATTTTCATTTTATTAATCACGGGTATGAGCGCGGTGAATTCGTGTTGTACTTTGTAACTGAGGAAATCGAATTTCATGGTGCCGATTCCCTCCACATTCCTTTCCAGGGTGGGAACATAAGAAAGTCCGAGCTGGATGTTGTCAATAAGCGGTATCTTCCTGAGTCCCACGGTTGCGGCGGTGATATTGGGGAGAGAACCCCACCAGTCTCCGGGGACCAGGCCCCTGAAGGGCAGGGGAAAGGCATTTTCATTGGGGTCCCTCTGAGGCCCCGCCGGGTCATTAAAAATAAGGTCATAGAGTATGGGGTAGTCTGTCTGGCTGATAATGTCCCCCCAGGTCAGGGAGTCAATCTCATCGGAACCATAGATGGTGGCTACGTCATTTTTTTCTACGGTAATGTATTCCGGCAGGGTGTCCATGGGAAAGCCGGGGGGCAGTAGTGACTCATCCATCAGAAGCCTCAGAGGGATATCGCCCTTAAAATCAAAGGTCCTCATTTCATCGGTGATCTGACCGATGGTAAAGGCCATGGAAGCCACCGATATCCCCATGGGAAGGCCGAGGAACGAAAGGCTTTTGGAGGAATTATGCCAGCCGTTGTTCATGCCCGTACCCATGGTATTCATAAAGGGAGAGAGGTATCCGGGGGCGGCGTCTTTTCCCATCTCGAGCAGCACCCGGTCCAGGTCCTTGTCCTGGGCCCGGGAACAAAAAACATTGATGAGAATCATCGGTAAAATCACAGAGAACGTGGAGCGCGGTTTCATACTAGTTTCCCTTGTTCAGATGAATAAGGCCGTCACATCAGTGCCGGCCTTAGTAAAATAGAAAATGTGTAAACCGCTAAAAAGCTAAAGCCGCTCCCATTTCCAGGGTGAGCCCATTGCTGACCGCGTCCGGCAGGCCGCCGCCGAAGTGTATTTTTCCATCTACGAAAACTGCGATGGGAATCACAGGCAGCTTGGCTTTAGCTCCCACCAGGGCATGGCCGCCGATACCCGATTGCAGCCCTTCATCTTTAAACGCATCAACAATGGCATTGGAGATGGCCTGTGTGTCCGTGGGGTCCGTCACTCCCGCGCCGGTTACCGCCTTGGTGGCGAATTCCGTATCCAGCATCACGGTGGACATCACATGGGTGATCCCCGCGCCCACATAGAGCTTGAGAATGCTTATCGCCGGGGGAAACTTGAGAAAGGGATACTTAATACTCAAATCGCTGCTGACTTTGACAAAGGGAGGCGTCCTTTTTCCCACTATCGGGGCCTCCACCTCGAGCTCTATGGTGGTGTCGATGGTTCCATTGCCATCGAGATCCGCTTCCAGGGCCGCTCCGTATTCTTTAAACTGGATATTGGTAGATGCCTCAATGTCGATGAAGGGCAGGAAATCGATCCAGAATTTGCCGCCGAAACCTATCAAGCCTGTTTCAGATTTTTGGTTTAACATGATATTTGAGTTGGTGGTATTTTGATAAAGAACGGTATCCTGGGAGGCCTCTATCTCAGCGGTGAAGTTTGGCGCGTATTGGGCCCCGATTCCGAAAATCGCGTGGGAATAAGCGGTGAGTACGGCGAGAATGAGCAGGGATTTTATCCATAATAGTTTCATCTGAATCCTCCTGTGGTTGCTCTGCCTTAAATAGCTAATTTCCTGATTCAGCGCAAGAGTAATCGATTTTGCCGCAACGCCAATAAAATCACCCAGTATTCCAAAGATTAGCCTATGGCTCTTTTTTCATAAAGATAACCGCGGCCATGCGTCCGGTCGGAATGCCGTCCCGCCGGTGGGAAAAGAATCGTCCGGGATCGGAATAGGTACACTCGCCTGATACGGTGATGTTCTCTTTCGGGATCCCGCAGGACAGGGCCTGCCGCAAATTGGCCCCGGGGAGGTCCAGGCAAAGAGATCCGTTCTTTTCCGTTATACAATCAGCGGGAAAAAGGGAAGCAACCTCTGTTCCCACTTCATACCTGCCCGGTTGAATGCAGGGCCCGAAGGCGAGATGAGTTGATCCGGGCC
This sequence comes from Fibrobacterota bacterium, assembly GCA_042567505.1. Taxonomy (GTDB): domain Bacteria; phylum Fibrobacterota; class Fibrobacteria; order UBA11236; family JADFYW01; genus JBHPJW01. The sequence goes on along the minus strand of JBHPJW010000001.1, from coordinate 144,681 downwards.
GCATGCGCTTCCTGGAGAAAAGATGGTATAACGTTTTTTCAAGTATTTTGAGCGAGGCGCCCTTCCAGCCGGCGTGCACTGCAGCGATGGCGGAACCGGCCGGGTCGTAAACCAGCACGGGCAGACAATCGGCCGTGGTAATCGCCAGCACATCGCCGCCGGCAGGTGAGTACATGGCGTCACCTTCCGGCAACCGGCCGACTGGCGCCTGCCCGGTCTTTAGTATCCGGTCGGAATGTACCTGTTTCAGCAAGTTAACTCTCTCGGGCTCAATCCCGTACTCATCAGCCAGGAGCCGCCAGTTTTCAGCCACCGTTTCGCTTGCATCACCAGTCAATGTACCCAGGTTGAGGGACGCGAAGGGGCCGGTGCTGCGGCCTCCTGAACGGGCAGTGAAAAAAGCTGTGACTTGGGAAAATTGCGGGAAGGCGGGAATGGTGGTGATGGGCACGCTGTTTATAAATCCAGGAACAACAACGTGATGTCGTCGAGAATTTCCTGTGAGTTGCGGAATTGGCTGAAATCATCCATAAGCATATTCAGCGACTCCTGACAGGTCTTGTCTTTAGATTCCATGATGATTTTACTGAATTTTTCATACCCGTACATTTCCCGCTGGTCATTTTTCGCTTCGGTTATGCCGTCGGTAAAGAGTACCAGCCGGGATCTGTCATTTAAATTGACGGATTCCTGTTGCAGCATAATATCGTCTAGAATTCCCACAAACAGCCCGTTGGAATTCAATTCCCGGCAGTCGCCCTTCCGGTCAATGAGCATTTGGGGGGGGTGGCCGGCGTTGCAATAAGAGAGCTCCCGCGTTTTCTTGTTGAAGGTCCCATAAAACACCGTCACGTAATTTGTGCTTTTTATTTCATGAAGAAAGGTCTCATTTATTTCCAGAAGGATTTGCTCCGGCTGTTCCAGCGTGGGAGAATAGGTCTTTAAGAGGACCTTAAACATGGACATTATCAGGGCGGCGGCTATTCCGTGTCCGGAAACGTCCGCGATCACAATTCCCAGAAGGTCTTCCTTTATCTTAAAGCAGTCAAAGTAGTCACCCCCGACTTTGCCGGCGGGTATGTATTTGGACGCGATGTCCTCAAACAGTTTTTCCGGAAATTTCTCCGGGAGGAGTCCCTTTTGTATGGAACGGGCGCGATCCAGTTCCCGGTTGATTTTTTCCTGGGCCAGATTCAGTTCTTCGTTTAAGGTGGTCAGGGCCTCGTTGTTCTCCTCAAGCCGATCATTTGCGTTTTTCAATTTGTCATACATTTCAAAGGTCTCAATAACCATTCCAATGTGCCGGTTCAGTCCTGTGAGATGGCCGATGGCATCCGCGCTGATCATGGAGGGCCGTTCAGAAGTGTCGAGCCATACCACGGTATGGCATTTAAACTGGGGGCAGCCCACGCAGGCTTTCCGCTTATCATCTTCGGTTTCGGTCTCGGTATGCAGAGCGGCGCCGGCCACGCTCCAGCAAAAGGGGTTATGGCCCTCGTAGCAAACGCATTCCTCGCGACCGCATTTTTTCACCTCCCAGCATTTGGTGGTAATCCGGGAGACAATTGGCATGATTACATAACTGCGGCACCCGATGGCGGAAAAGGGATCAGAGCCGTCCACCGGATCGACTATGATGTGTTTGTTCAGGAAAATTGCATCCGGATACTCTCCACTCAGGAAGCTGAGGGGAAGGTCCAGGTTTTTCAACTGGTCAGGGTTCATGCCTGAGCACTGGTCAAGGGAGAGGCGGAATTCACCGGGATCAACGACAAACAATGCAATCCTGCTTATATGGGTAATTTCAGTTATTCCCAGGAAATAGGAATTGATGGATTCCTTGAGTGTCGGGGCGGAAAGCATTACCCTGGTGACCTCGTTAACCAGGGTATTTGACATCAATTCCCTGGTTAATTGGTCGTTTTTTCCGGTATTTGCGCTTTCAGCCCTGTACATAAGCTTCCTTTACGTATCCTGAATATAATAACTAAACCAATCCCCGTATCAGCTTTATAGTCGGTTTTTGCCGACTGATTGACCACGAATTTTGGGTTATTTACATTTTATCCAAAGTATTATTCATTGTATCATTAAATGCAGAAAAAACGCAAAGAAAACAGTCAGCCGGAAGAAAGTCCCTCCGTCGAAGCGGTCTTAAGGGATTGGATTAGTTCTGAATTCATCAATAAATTCGGTAAAAAAGCTGGAATATTTTTAGTAGTGGTGGCCGTGGCCGTTTCAGCGTTCATATATCAACGCAGGAGCGCCAAGGAAAAAACTTTTACCAGGAATAAGCAGCTTGGAAAGGCTTACGTGTTGTATTCCCAGAACAAGCTGGACAGCGCGGAAAAATTCCTGATGGACTTCATTGCAACACCGCACTCTCAACTTGTCCAGTCCAAGGCATATCTCCTGCTGGGGAATGCCCGGTATTTACTGAAGAAATATGAAGAGTCACTGGATTCATACCTGAAAGTATCGGGTTCGCCTGATAACCAGAGCCTGATTACTTCCGGGGCCCTGCATGGAATTGCATCCTGTTACATGCAGATGGGAGATTATGATAAGGCCGCGGTGAAACTGGAGGAGTTTGTGACGGTATACATGAACCGCACAGGAGACTTGAAACAGAGAAGCGCAGGCAGGGAACCGGCGGATTTAAGCCCGGCGGTCCCCAACGCCTTATGGAAACTGGCCCTGTGCTATCAGCAGATAAAGGAACCGGAAAAAACCAGGAACATCTGCGATAAATTAATCAAGGTTTACGGAGAAACAGAAGAGGCGGTTAAAGCAGCCCGCCTGCTGTTGACAATCTAGGGCTTTTCCCCCATTCGACATTTTTTTTTCAGACAGGATAACAGAATTATCCAGAGCCCAGTGTCCTAAATGACCGCACTATCCCCATCAGCGTTTAAGCTGCAGGCGCCTTATGCCCCTGCCGGGGATCAGCCCGAGGCGATCCAGGCGATACGGAGAGGTTTTGAAGACAACATCCGGTTCCAGACGCTGCTGGGCGTAACCGGATCTGGAAAAACATTCACCGTGGCGAATATCATCCAGGAGTTCAATCTGCCCACACTGGTAATTACCCATAACAAGACTCTGGTGGCCCAGTTGTATCAGGAATTCAAATCCTATTTTCCCCGGAATGCGGTGGAGTATTTTGTGAGTTATTATGATTATTATCAGCCGGAGGCGTATCTTCCGGTCACCGACACCTATATCGAGAAGGACTCCAGCGTCAACAGTGAAATTGAAAAGCTCCGTTTGCGAACCACAGCTTCCCTGATGTCCCGGAAAGACGTGATAGTGGTGGCGTCGGTCTCCTGTATCTTCGGCCTGGGGTCGCCCCGGGAGTACCAGGCCATGATGGTGGAAATTTCAACCGGAATGGAGAGGGAGAGGGACAGGATCCTGCGGGACCTGGTGGACATCCATTACACCCGCAATGATTATGACTTCAGGAGGGGGACCTTCCGCGTGCGGGGTGACGTGATTGAAATCCACCCGGCTTATGATGATTTCGCTGTGCGCATAGAGCTGTTTGGAGATACCGTGGAGAGGCTTTCCCGGATTGATTTATTGAAGGGAGAGCCTGAGGCGGTGCTGGATAAGGTCCTCGTGTATCCCGCCCGGCATTTTGTAACCCAGGAAGCGGACATGGAGCGCGTCATAGCAGAAATAAAACGTGAACTGGAACAACAGAAAAAGGTGTTTCACGACCATGGCAAACTCCTCGAAGCCCAGAGGATAGAATCGAGAACCAATTATGACCTGGAAATGCTGGCGGAGACGGGCTTCTGCTCCGGCATTGAAAACTATTCACGCGTGATAGATAACCGCCCCGCCGGCACCCCGCCCAATGTGTTGCTAGATTTTTTCAGCGGGGAGTTCCTGGTGATAATCGACGAGTCTCATGTCACCATCCCCCAGATTGCCGGCATGTATGCCGGGGACCGGTCCAGGAAAAAGACCCTGGTGGAATTCGGCTTCAGGCTGCCTTGCGCTTTGGATAACCGGCCCTTGAATTTCCGTGAGTTTGAAGAACGGCTTCCCCGGACCTTGTTCGTTTCAGCCACCCCGGCTGATTATGAATTAAAAAAAACTTCAGGCGTAGTGGTGGAGCAGGTTGTCCGGCCCACCGGCCTGGTGGATCCCGTGGTGGAAGTCAGGCCGGTCAAGGGCCAGATAGACGATCTGCTGAAGGAAGTCCATGAAAGAATAGATAGAGATGAAAAGACCCTGGTCGTAACGCTAACCAAGAAAAGCGCGGAAGACCTGACGGATTTCATGAAGACCGCCGGTCTGAAAACGCTGTACATGCATTCGGAGACCAAGACGCTGAAGCGAATAGAGATAATAAAGATGCTGCGGGAAGGCGCTATCGACGTACTGGTGGGCATAAACCTTTTAAGGGAAGGGCTCGACCTTCCGGAAGTCTCTCTTATCATTATTTTAGATGCGGATAAGGAGGGCTTCCTCAGAAATAAGCGGACCCTGATCCAGGTGATTGGACGGGCGGCAAGAAATGTAAACGGCAAGGTGATAATGTATGCTGACAATACCACGGGAAGCATGGAACAGGCCATTGGGGAAACCCGGCGAAGGAGAAAAGTCCAGGAGAAATTCAATCTGGAGCATGGAATTAAGCCGAGGACCATTATCAAGGAGATACGGGAAAGCATCCGGCTGGTGCCGGAGGCGGATGCCCGGGTTGAAGATGAACTGACACCGGGCGGCCGCGAAGCGGACGGTTTGACGGACGACCTGGACTCTCTGGAGCAGCAGATGCTGGAAGCCGCGGACAACCTTGATTTCGAGAGGGCCGCCGAGCTTCGAGACCGGATTAAATCATTGAAAGGTGCCATATGAAAATAGTTATCGCAGGAGCGGGGACCATAGGTGTGAATGTAGCGGCGAAACTGTCCCAGGAAGGACATGATTTGTTTCTCATAGATAATGACAACGACAGGCTGCGGTCGGCTGATGAAAGTCTTGATTTGAAGACAGTGGTAGGGGACGCGACTTCGGTGGAGGACCTTCGCAGCATAAAAGCCGGAGAGGCGGATTTGCTCATAGCGGTTACAAAATCAGACACGGTTAACATTCTGGCATGCCAGCTGGCCTCAAAACTGGGCGCCAAAAAGAATATCGCAAGAATAAGGCGTTCAGGGTGTTTTAAGGACCCTTCCATCCTGACTCCATATGACCTGGGCATAGATTTAGTCATCTTTCCGGAAAAGGAAGTGGCCAGGGAAATTCTGCAACTGCTTTTCAGGGCCTATGCCACGGAAGTGGTCACCTTTTTTGATGAGCGGATGGAAGTAGTGGGCCTGGTGGTCAATGACAGTTCCATTCTGGTGGGAAAAAATCGGACGGAGATGGAGGAATTGTCAAAAACCAGGTTCAACCTGGTGGGCATTGTCAGAGAGGATGAAGGGATTATTCCCGTGGACTGGGACGGCACCTTTCAGCCGGGGGACAAGATATACATTGTCGCTCCGTCCGGATACATGCCGGAAGTGGCGGAAGACCTGGGATTTGAGGTAAAAAAACTCAACAACATTTTTATTTATGGGGGAAGCGCTATTGGATTGAACCTGGCCAGGAGCCTTGAGACATCCAAGGTCCAGACCAGAATCCTGGAGCCCAGCAGGACGGTGAGCCGGGAACTCGCCTATGAACTGAAGAAAGTCCTTGTCCTGCAGGGCGAGGGAACCGATTCCTCGCTGCTGGAAGGCGAGGGAATAGAGGAGGCGGACGTATTCGCGGCGGTTACCGATGATGAGGAGGCCAATCTGCTATCCTGCATTCTTGCCAAACAGATGGGGGCTGTAAAATCGGTGGCCCTGGTCACCAAACCGGATTATGTTCCCCTTATCTCGGCACTGGACGTGGACGCCGTGATTAGCAAGCGGCTCATAACCATAAACAGGATAATGCGGTTTGTGCGTCGCGGGGAAGTAGTCTCGGTCTCGGAGTTGTCAGAAGAAAAAATCGAGGCCATTGAGTTCCGCATCACCAACAATACCATCGTTTCGGGCATGGAATTGTCCAGCACGGAATTCAAGGAGCGTTTTCCTAAGGACGCCATCATTGGCGGGATTCAACAGGAATCAGGAGACATCCTGATTCCTGACGGCAGCACGGAGTTAAACGTGGGTGACCGGGTCATGGTATACTGTTCACAGGAAGCCGTGAAGGAAGTAGAGAAGATTTTCGTTTAACCTCAGGTGGCAGTCGCTCCCCGCGCCATAATCAACTTTCCCGACCGGACCGATTCAATAATGCCGTACTTATCCAGCATGGCGTGGATAGCGTCGAGTTTTTCCGAACTGCCGGTTATCTGAACCATAAGCGTGGTTTCCGTTATATCAATGGTGGAACATTTGAAATGCTCCAGAATTTGGAGGATTTCGGTCCGCGTTTCCACCGGAAAATTAACTTTGATAAGCGCCAGTTCTTTTTCCACCACTTTTTCGGCAGTATGGTCTGTGGCATGAATGACGTCCACCAGCTTATTGAGCTGTTTTATAATCTGTTCAAGTATTTTTTCTTCGCCCGAGGCGACCATGCTCATGCGGGAGAAAGACGGATCATGAGAGGGGGACACCACCACACTTTCCAGGTTGTATCCCCGGCGGGCGAACACCAGGGCGATTCTGATTAATACTCCCGGCCTGTTATTGACCAGTAAGCTGATGGAACGCTGTTGGTTGTTTTTCATATGCATGGCTATGCTCCAGGTTGTGTGGGTTATCTAGTACTTTCAATGCTAAGGATTTGGGCGTTATTGGAGTATTGGAGTACTGGAGTACTGCGTTGAAATAATGGCACCTTCGGTGCGTTTATAAAACAGTGCGGTGCCCATCCTTCGCAAGTTTGCTTCGGAAGGCAGGACGGCATGTAAAATTCTGTACCCAATACTCCAATACTCCAATATTCCAAAAGATGCCTCTCTAAGGACTATTTCCTAGCCTCCAACATCATGGTTTCATACACGGCCCCCGCCGGTATCATGGGAAACACGTTGTCTTTCGGCTCAACTTCGGCATGGATGAGGCAGGGCCCATCGTTGTAATCCAGGGCTGCAGTGAGGATTTTGGTGACGTCCGCGTTTCTTTTCAAACGGAAACCCTTGGCCCCGAAAGCCTCGGCCAGTTTCACAAAGTCCGGGTTGCCGGGCATGGGGGTGCCGGACAGGCGGTTCTGATAAAACAGGTCCTGCCACTGCCTGACCATTCCCAGGAACCTGTTGTCCATGATAATGACCTTGACCGGCAGTTTGTAAATCACCGCTGTGGCAAGTTCAAAAAAGGTCATCTGAAAACCGCCGTCACCGACCACAGCCCAAACCTGGTCGTTAGGACGCGCCAGCTGGGCGCCCAAGGCCGCTGGAAATCCAAAACCCATGGTTCCGGCTCCTCCGGATGAGAGCCAGTTGTACCGAGCTTCCACCAGGCAGAACTGGGCGCTCCACATCTGATTCTGACCCACATCGGTGGCGACAACAGCTTTTCCCTTTGTGATGCGGCAAAGTTCCTCTAATATGTATTGGACCTTAAGCCCGCCCTGCTTTTTATACTTCAGTGGCAGCTGTTTTTTCCATTTGGCAATCTGCTTTACCCATTCAACGGTATCTCCCGGCTGAACGACCGTGTTGAGTTCCTCCACAACCAGTCGCGCATCGCCCAGGATAAAATATTCAGGCGTTATCATTTTATTGGCTTCGGCCGGGTCTATGTCCACATGGATCTTTACGGCGTTTTTGCAGAACTCCTCCTGGTTTCCCACAATACGGTCATCCCATCGTGATCCTATGGACATTATCAGGTCGCAGTGTATCACGGCCTGGTTGGCGTAAGCGGTGCCGTGCATTCCCAGCATTCCAAGGCAAAGAGGATGCGACTCCGGAAAAGCTCCCTTTCCGAGCAGCGTGTTGACCACGGGTATTTTCATTTTATCGACCAGGCTTCGAATGGCTTTTCCCGCGTCAGATATCAATGCCCCGTGCCCGAGAAGCAGGAGCGGACGTTTGGCCTTTTGCAGTTCCTCCGCCACTTGGGAAATGACGGCGCTGTCGCCATGGGCCGGTACGGTATAACCGGGCAGGTTTATTTCCACATTATAGTCAGGCTCAAATTCAAGGGAGGAAATATCTTTGGGAATATCAATTACAACCGGTCCCGGCCGGCCTGTTTCGGCAATGTGAAACGCTTCTTTCACAACTCTGGGTATATCCTCAGATTTTTTAATCAGGTATGAATGTTTGGTAATAGGGAAGGTGATCCCGGAAACATCCGCTTCCTGAAACGCGTCCAGACCGAGGCTGGGAATGACTGTTTGACCGCAGATAACCACCATGGGAACGGAATCCATGAAAGCCGTCATAATGCCGGTAACTGTATTGGTGGCCCCGGGGCCGGAAGTCACCAGGACAACACCGGCCTTGCCGCAGGCCCTTGCGTATCCATCTGCCATATGGGTGGCTCCCTGCTCATGACGCGTCCGGATCAATTTAAGGGATGAATCTATGAGCGCATCAAAAATTGGAATGTTAGCACCCCCGGGGAAGCCGAAAATGTATTCGACACCCTGTTGTTCCAGACAATCAATAAGGGATTGTGCGCCAGTTCTTTTTTTATTAACCATTTTGAAGCTCCAAATATTAAGGAAAGGTTAAACTTGTTTGAATAATGATAGAATCCTCTGCTTTTCTGGATGATATTGTATGAATATGGTGCAATATTAACAATTTTACTATAAAAATTAAATATTACAAGAAGAAATTTTTTTAAAATTAATAAAAAATACCATAAGGAGTAGTTTTGGTGAGTTCTAATAGAGAAAAGATTGGTATTTTGTCAATAAGATATCGGATTTCCGGCATCACTCCTGTTCTAAACTTCGAATTTAGCATTAGCTTTGCTTATTTAAAATAGTGGGAGCAGACGCGCGGTTAAAAATTTACCTTTTTTAAAGAAAATCCTCACTAGAGAGCCGGGGAAAGAATAACGCTAAGGGGAGAAGTAAAAAAATGAAAAAAATACTGGGTCTTTTTTCCTTGATGGTGACAGGTCTCTTTTATTTCAGCTCATGCGTAAAGCTGGAAGAAAAAGTGATTAACTATCCCAGCGGGAAGATCAAGGAGAAATACAGTTTCTATGTGGATGAGAATGAAGAGGAAGTTAAAGATGGTCTCTGGATAAAATGGTATGAGGATGGAAAAAAAGAGGCTGAATCCAACTGGCAGGATGGAATAAAGCATGGGTTGTTTACCAGATGGTATGAAAATGGGGAAAAAAGGGAAGAATCCAACTGGATTGGCGGAAAGCAGTCCGGCCGGCAAAAAAAATGGTTTTTAACCGGGCAACAAAAATTTCAGGCCCAGTGGCTGGAGGGATTTAAGCACGGTAAGGAGATTTATTGGTATGAACATGGGCAGAAAAAGTCTGAAGTTGACTATGAGAAGGGCGTGCCTCATGGCATTAAGATTGTGTGGCATGAGGACGGAAAGGTGTTTATGGAGGAAGAATGGATACAGGGGGAACTGGGTGAAATAAAAACCAACATACCAAAGGAAAATTTAAGGACTGACAAAGTTGAATACCGCAAAGGCGTGCCGGCGGAAAAATACACCTTCTATGTTGATCCGGAAGGCAGAAAAATAAAACACGGGGAGTACAAAGAGTGGTACCCGGACGGCCAACTGGAACGGAAGTTGAATTTTGAGATAGGATTAAAGCACGGGGTTGAAACTCATTATCACAAAAACGGAAAAAAGAAAAGGGAGACCGGTTGGAGGCTGAATAAACATCATGGGTCTGATAATAGCTGGTGGGAAACCGGAGGCCCCCGCTCCACAGATCACTATGCAGAGGGGATACTGGAAGGAGAATCCATCCACTGGTATGCAGACGGTATAAAAAAGTCGGAAGTTTATTACGTAAAAAATGAGATGGAGGGAAAGGCCCAGTACTGGTATGAAAATGGCGGCCTCAAATCCAGGTATCATTATAAAAAAGGAAAAATGCACGGGCGGATAATCCAGAACTACAGGAATGGCAGCCAGAAGTCGGTTTGTGAATATATGGAAGGGATCAGGGACGGAGTCTGCACCTACTGGCATGAAAACGGCCAAAAGGAATCAGAGGTTGTGTTCAAACACGGAACCAAGCAGCCTGATTCAGAGCGGAAATGGGACGATGAAGGCCGGGAAATAGTCGCTTCCGCCGATTCATCACTGCTGGCCAGGCTCATACTTGAGGAGAAAACCGTCTCCGCAGCCCGGGGCTGCATGGATGCGGGAGAAAAGGTGAAGAAACTGAATCAGGACATGGAGGACCGAACCAGGTATGCCGATCTGCAGCAGAAGGAAATTCAGTTAAACCTGTACCAGGAAGAAGAGACGGAGCGCTGCCAGGAATTCCGGGGATTAATAGGACAATACGAAGAACTCAACAACGCCGGCGCAACGGCAAACCTGGCAAAAAAGCACAACTTCTCAGATTTGCTGAAGGCGCCCGCTCAAGAGGAAGACACCAGCGGGTTTAAGGGGTAGTATCCAACCCCGGGTAACAATAATTTAAAGTTTTCAGTTAGTGTCCGGTTAAATTCCTCACCATTTGCGCCAGGCCTATGAAATACTGTGGGTCAGCACATTTTTTTGACAGGATGTACAGGATGGAATGGTTTAAAGAAATCATGTATATCACCCGTTTTATATCCTTTATTTTGTATCTGCCAGGGTATTTTACGATATATGTTTTATAAAATATTCAAAATTAACTTTATAAATATCATATAGTGTTACGTCCAGTTAATTTTATCCTGTCCATCCAGTCTAAAAAAACAAGATTTTACCCGGACACTAATGGTAATTGAAAATTCATACTTATTAAGGTCCTACTTGAAAATCCCTCTAATCTCAGCCTCAGCATGTTCCGCGTAAAAGGAGAAATCATGCAGGCCCTCAGGAAACCAGTAAACCCTGGTGCCGGGGATGGTGTGTTCCCAGTAGTTTAAAAAGGGCAGGACTTTTTCGCCGGGGAACAGCCGATCTTTGCCTCCCTGGAAAAAATGCCAGGTTCCCTGGTAAAGCACTTTTTGTTCGCGCACGCCTTCCCGGTTTATGACCAGAGCGGGGAAGCTGGAAAACAGCAGGCGCCTTTTGATGGGGTGCTTCGTGCGCAGGCTGTATCCTATCACGGCCAGGCAACCGTCGGACACCCCGGCCAGGTTGATGTTGGTTTTATCAATTGCGTATGTTTTCAACATATAGTTTATGAGGGCGCCGGTACTTTCCATGCCCCCGGCGCTCAGCCAATCCTGTCCCCTGAAAGCGGAAGGACTAGCCAGGTAATACCTGCCGTCTCCGATAAAGGGCAGCATAGCCAGGTGGGCGGTCCCGCCCTTGTCCTTTACCGGGCTGTTCATCCCGCCGTGAAACCAGATGATGAGGCCGGGGGTTTTATCCGGATGTTCCGGGGCGGTGATTCCACAGATGTTTTTATGGGGGCCTATGCTGAGGATGAGCGGTTTGAGGAACCAGCCGGGGCTCTTTTCCGTTTTCGCCGCCGGCTGCCTGGCAGCAGAGTCCCGGGGACCGCTCCCAAATCCCCAGAGGGGGAACAACAATCCGAAGGTGACAAAGGGAATGAAAAACCCGGCCTTGAGCAGCCCTCGCATTTCCCTGGAGCAGGCGCGGCGCGACGAGAAGCCGGGGTGACGGCCTCTTGGGATGATGTTTCCTCCCTCGCACCCCATACCTCACACCTTTCCTCACCCGAGCAGCGCCAGCAGGATCTTTTCCGGCTCATCTCCCGCCTCAAAACCCATGCGGTGCAGTTCAAGCCTCAGCTTGTCGTGCATACCCGGTTCCTCGATAAGGTCACGGAGATAGTACTCTATGGCCTTAACCAGTTTGTTGGCCTGCACGGAAAAGGGAAAGACGCTCAAATAAAGTTCATTATTGCTTATGTGTTCCAGGTCCCAGACTTGCTTCAACAGTTTTACTCCCCGGTGACGGAGGAACTTTATCAAGGTGTTCCGCGGTTTGTTACGTGCTTCGGACACGCACTGTGCCAGGGTCCTGGCCAGGGCTGTCCGCCTGAAGGGGCCGTGATATAAGTCAGCCACGGCTTTCAGCAGTGAATGGTATTTGGGACCTCCCGCCTGCAGCAACATGCGGGCATAAGCGTGTCCCGGGCGGTATAATGCCTGGTGTTTCAGGTATTCAGACAGGGAAATCAGAGAAAGGCAGGCCAGTTCAAAATGCCTGGAGGGATTGAGCAGAAACCCATTAATGCTGGTTCTCAAAGTCGCACTGCGTCCATACAGGGGTCCCATGAAAATTCTATTGGCCGTGTAATCATCGGCGAAATAGTTGTCCCAGATGACGGGTTTTCGCTGCAGTTCGCCGGCCACCGGCTGTATGCGGGAGCTGGATATATTCCTGGCGATGGTCTCATCACCGGTCCAGAAGACCTGTATGCCGGGAGCCAGCGCGTCTCCCAGTTCCTGAAGGTAATGGTAAAGTTTGTGCAGATCATTGCAGCGCTCAAAACTGTAGTAGGTGGGGCAGAGGAAAAAGTGCCTGCAGTCCAGGGCCTTATAGACACGGTTGGCCAGACTGGCATGGGCCAGTGCCAGGGAAGGGAATTTTGTCCTGTCCCGCTCATTTAATTTGTCAGGGATGTCATCCACCAGCAGGGCAAAACCATTAAATCCCTTTTCCTGCACATGCTGGAATTTTTCAATCAGGACAGAGACGTCTGCTTTGCTTGAATAATTGATGTTCAGCCCCGGGCTCAGTGAAAACACCAGTACCAGGTCAAGGTCCCGGGCCAGGTTCCCCAGGGCCGAAAATTCTTTCAGGTCCTTTTTCGGGTATGGCTTCTTCCAGCGCCTGCGGTGAAGCAGATCATTCTTGGGAGCGTACACATAGGTGTTCAGCCTGAGGTTTTTAAGAAGGCGCAGCAGCCGCATGCGCTGGTCATGAGTCCAGGGTTGGCCATAGAATCCTTCGATAACGCCCTGGTAGAAGGTGTTGGGTGCCGCAGCCATATGATTAAATATAGTGGTTCCAGGGTGGAGTTTGTGGGAAAATTTTAGGTATAAATAGGTGTGAAAAATGAGGTATCAGATGTGATATGTGAGAATAGAAAATGGGAGATTAGCCGAAAGGTTGCTTAAACGAGGATAAATTTTACTTTGGAGATGCGGCACGCCAACGGCGTGCCGCTACAAAGTTTTTTTTAATTCATGATAGACGAAAAGGCGAGAGAAAAAGAGTACCGGCGATACCCGGAAGCTGCAATACGTTTTCCAAGGAATCCGAACTAATGGTAAAACCTGACACCAAGCCATGGCACTTTGATAAATCAACCAACGAGTTTATCATCCACACGCCGCATACTCCCAGGCCCTGGATTAACTATCTGAACAACGGGCGGTATTTCGCCCTGGTCAGTCAGACGGGCGGGGGCTTCAGTTTTTATAAGGATCCTTCCCATCACGCCCTGTTGCGGCGAGAGCAGGACATGCTGCTGAATGACCGCCCAGGCCGGTTTATTTTTCTGCAGGACCTGTCAGACAGGTCGTATTGGAACATCGGCGCTAACCCGGCCGTCACGGTTCCCGGGGAGTTTAAATGCGTCCACGGGTTCGGGCATACCACCGTGGAATCCGTGCACAGGGACATCGCGGCCGGCGTGACCTATTTCGTTCCCGAAAACCATGATGCTGAAATATGGTGCATCAGGATTGAAAACCGGAGCGGTGAGCAGAAGCAGCTCAGGGTCTTTGCCTTCCTGGAATGGCTGCTGGGAAACAGCGTAGTCGACCCGGTAGCCCGGACCTTTGACTGTTTCTTCAAACATACCCGCGTTGCCGGAGACATCATCCTGGCGGAAAAGCTCAAGTGGGGCCTGCGCGGACAGCGCGAGAACAGCCCCTGGGAACTGTGCGCCTTTTCCGCGGCCACACGCCCGGCGGACAGGACATGGCTGGACAAGCACGAATTCATCGGTCCGTACCGGGACCTTTCGCGTCCGTCCGCGGTGGAAAATCCCGAACTGGAGCCACAACATCCTCAGGAACTGTGGGGAGCGGACATGACTGGCACCCGGGAGTGGCGGCTGTCCCTTGAACCGGGCGAAACGCAGAGCTGGGAGATGATTACCGGAGTTTCTGCGCCTGAGAGAGCGCTGGAAACAGCCCAGTCGTTATGCAACAGTAATTTCATTCACACGTCCCTGGAAGAAACCAGGGCATCCTGGCGCAGGCGGGTATCCGCGGTCAACATCAGCACGCCTTCTGAAGAGCTCAATCAGCTGCACAACGGATGGGTGCCCTACCAGATCATGGTAAAATCAAGCATTTCTTCAGCGCCTTCCTATTATCACGCCTCTGATGGCAGTCCGGGTTTCCGGGACGCCATGCAGGACGCCTTCGGCCTGTGCGCCCTGGAGCCGGACGAGGCCCGGGACCTGATATTGAGGCTGATAGCTTTTCAGTACAGCGACGGGGCCGCCAGTCACCGCGCGCCGCGGGTGGCGCTGCCTCCCGAGCGATCGGAAAAATCAGATCTGCCGCTCTGGATACCCCTGACCGTGCTGCAGTACATTAAAGAAACGGGCGATACTGGTATTATTAATGAGGAAGTCCCCTATGCCGACCAGGGAAAGGCGACGGTACTCGGCCATGTGCAGGCGGGATTGGAGCGCTCCTGGAAAGACAAGGGCGCTCATGGCCTTCCCCTCATTCACTATGGCGACTGGAACGATGCTCTGGACGGGCTGGGCGGGCAGGGCAAGGGGGAATCGGTGTTCCTGGGACAGTTTCTGGCCTACGCCTTAAAAAACGCGGCCGTTTTGGCCATGCTGGCTGGGAAGCAGGATCTTACCCGGACCTGGGTGGGAAAGCATGATGAGTTGGTGGCCGTGTTAAACAGAGATTGCTGGGAACAAGACCGTTTTGTGCGCGCCTTTCACGACGACGGCACGGTGATAGGCTCAAGGGAGTGCCGGGAGGGCCGCCTGTATCTGAATCCCCAGGTATGGGCGGTGATAGGCGGCCTTGCCCCCGCCGAGCGGCAGAAAGCCTGCATGGAAACCCTTGAAAAAGAACTGGACACACCTTACGGCATCAGGTGCCTGGCGCCCCCATACTCCAAATACGATCCCCGTGTGGGATTGATCTCCTGTTTCCCGCCGGGCATAAAAGAAAACGGCGCCGTCTTTTCCCACGCCATGTCGTTCTGCCTGGTGGCGGAGCTCATGCTGGGACGGGCGGAACAGGCATGGGAACTAATTTTTCAAAAGGCCAATCCCGTGGTGAGGGCTTCCAGCGGCACTGATTACAAAGTAGAGCCTTATGTCTATTCACAGTTCGTGGCCGGTCCGGAAACCAACCTGGACGGCCAGGGATTTCACCACTGGCTCACCAGCACCTGCTCCTGGATGCAATACGCGGTCATCAACTGGATGCTGGGCGCCCGGGCCCTGCTGGACGGCCTGCTCATAGACCCCTGCATTCCCTCCCACTGGCAACGCTATGAATTCACCAGGCCCTACCGGGGATGTGAAGTCCAGGTAATAGTGGAAAACCCCCGGGGAAAAAACAAGGGGATAAAGACCCTGACCGCGGACGGCAAAGCCGTGGAGGGAAACATCATCCGGGTGGAAGGCCGGAAGCGGATTGAAGTCCGGGCGGTGCTGGGTTAGCACAAACAATCTAAAAACAACTCCTCAGATCCATTGACACTCAGGCACTAAAGTACGGAATATTTTTTTCTGTAACGGCCCGTAACCTACTAAAAGATCCTCAAACCACGCATGATCGGCGATTATCCCAATTCTACATAACAATAATTACAAAAACAAAAAAAACAAATCAAACACTGGAAACACCAAACTCTTCAGCCTTGATAACATTCTCAATTGACATATTCTATATTTTTATAAAACGAGTCAATTGAGAATGTTAAATGTGGCGTTCATTATGATGAATAAATAAAAAAGAACCGATGCCAAGCATCTTTAGAAAAATGAAAACGGCTTCGCCGGGAAAATTATAATTGAAAAGTACCCCCCTAAAAAAGAATAATAAGAATGATAAAGAGTATATCGGAAGTGTTAAAAAATGAATTTGGAAAGATTTAACTCTTTGCTAGAGGAAACAAATAGCGAGATTACAAACAAAAAATTGTTGAAACATTTAATAATTTTCAAGTAAGTCTATACAATTCAGTTTGTCAACCCACCCCATGGGAACAGGATTAATTTAAAGCAAAAACCCTGAAGATGAAATTCTGAAAAATATTGAGGCCCATTTTTGTCAGTTTTTCTATTCAACCCTTGTTCAAAAAGACGAATTTCGACCACAAATGGCCTTTTTTAAGTTATTTTTGAGTGGTTTCCATAAATTGGGAGGACTACCTCATGACGGCTAATGAATCAGGAAAATTCCAACTTATACCAGTTGATGATATTGATTTAGACCTTGAAAATCCGCGTATTGCACGGTTTCTCGAAATGTACCAGGGCGAGATAACAGCAGAACAAGTCTCGTTGGCATTAGGTTATGGTAGTAGTGATGATGGGGCAGGAGGCCCAAGTTTCACTGCCTTACGTCAGTCGATTCTTACAAACGGGGGTGTAATACACCCAATAATTGTTAATCGTAAAAAAAACGGAAAATTAGTTGTTATAGAAGGAAACACAAGGACGCTAATTTACCGAGAATTGGCTGAAAGAAAGGCAGATAGCAAGTGGGATAAAATCCCAGCAATGGTTCATGAAAACCTCAGCGAAGAGACAGTTGATTCTATAAGGCTTCAAGCCCATCTTGTCGGTACTCGTGATTGGGACCCATATTCAAAAGCTAAATACTTGAATTATCTCAGAGACAAGGAGCATCTTCCTTTTTCACAAATAGTAGATTTTTGTGGAGGCGATAACCATGAGGTTGAGACATATATAAAAGCCTTCAATGATATGGAGGACTATTACCGTCATATTCTAGAAAGCGAAAATGACTTTGATCCTTCCAGGTTTAGCGCATTCGTAGAACTGCAGCGTCCAAAAGTAATACAATCTCTTATGGAGCGACAATATTCTAAAAAAGATTTTTCGCAATGGGTACATGATAGAAAGATACATCCCTTGGCAACCGTTAGGAAACTACCACGAATTCTACAGCACGATAAAAGTCGGGATGTCTTTTTGGAAAGCGGCGCCCAAGAGGCGATAAAAGTATTGAATGCCTTGGAAGCAGGAGGTGAAGGCTTATCCTTGGAAGAAGCTAGTTTGGTAGATCTTGCTCGCGCTTTAACGCGAAAGTGGAGTAATATAAAGTTTTCTGAGGTGCAAAAATTGAAGAATGATCCTGATCCAGCGGATCGAGATACACTTTGTGATAGTCGTGATGTTCTTCAAGAACTTTGTGATGAAATTGCCGGTGAAGGATAAGAATGCCGGAATCCCTCATACACCAAGAATTAGTTTTAAATATACAAAAATGGGTAGCGGATACTTTTTTCAAAGGCGACCTTGCCCATGTGATTACCGATTTACCAGATGACTTATCGAAATTTCGGCCACCAATACTTTTCGATTATATACCTGACATTTATGCTGAAGACTATGGAGGTTGTGGTATAATTGTTGGAGAAGCAAAAACTGGAAGTGACTTAGAAACTCAGCATACCTATCGGCAAATACATGCATTTTTACAATGGTGTTCATCCCAGAAAAAGGCAACTTTTGTACTTGCCGTTCCTTGGGACCTAACTCGTGCCGCTGCGTGGATTTTGAATAGGATAAAAAATGATGTAGGTGCAAATAAGGTAAAAACTATCATTTTGGATGGCAGTGTGGTATGAATAAATGATAGAGCAGTAATGTCAAAGATTAAACTTAAAAAAGAACCTCGTTTAGTAGCAAAGTTTGATGCATTTCCTCATCAATTGGAAGCTTTCCTTGCGGTTCGAAATCTTGAATATTCTGCAATATTCCATGAGCAGGGTTTGGGTAAAACTAAAATTGCCGTGGACCTAATGCTTCATTGGTTAAAAGAAAAAAATGTTGATACAGTGCTTTTCGTTGTGAAAAACAGTCTTGTGAAAAATTGGGAAAAAGAACTTGC
This sequence comes from Fibrobacterota bacterium, assembly GCA_042567505.1. GTDB lineage: Bacteria > Fibrobacterota > Fibrobacteria > UBA11236 > JADFYW01 > JBHPJW01. The sequence goes on along the minus strand of JBHPJW010000001.1, from coordinate 126,534 downwards.
GCTTCATACTTTTATGAAGCCTAAAATTTTATCGCAGAACCGTAGAAATAATTTTTATGCATTTAATAGCCCCGCAAGAATGATGCTTTGCCACTATGAAGTATTAAAATCTGAACATGATAGATTGAAATTATTTCTCAAAACACGAGATGTAGCTATAATTATGGATGAGTCAACAAAAATAAAAAATCCAAATTCTTCGATTTCTCAAGCGGCTCTCTCTCTTGCTCCACTTTTTAAGAAACGGGTTATTATGACGGGCACTCCTGTTGCAAACAGGCCTTACGACATTTGGGCACAGATATGGTTTCTTGACCAAGGGAGTTCATTGGGAAATGACTATAAAGGATTTAAAAAATCTGCTGACCTTTCAAATACTCTCCACGCAGATGTAGAACGGCAAACAGCACTAGAAGAGCGACTCCAACTGATTTGGGATGATGTATCTGACTTTTCAGTTCGCGAAACTAAAGAAAGTTCAGGCATTGAACTTCCGGAGAAGATCATTAAGAATATTTTCTGTGGGTGGGAACGCAGACAACGAGATTTATATAGGCAGATACAGGAAGAGACTAGTGCAGTAATACTGCGAAATGGAATACCCACAATAGATGAAGCGGACGCTGTGTTGAAAAGACTGCTGCGTCTTGTACAGACTGCATCGAACCCGAAATTAATTGACGAAGGTTATTCGGGTCAACCTGGAAAATTTGAGGCTCTTCTTGAATTGGTCGAAAAAGCAGCCCTGTCTGACGAAAAGTGTATTGTGTGGTCTAATTTTAAATACAATGTTGATTGGATAACACGGGAACTTAAAACTATAGGTGCAAAAAAACTACATGGTGGAATGGATATTGATGCACGCAATAAATCTGTAGAAGCTTTCCTTGAAAAGTCGAGTGTAAAGGTTCTGGTTTCTACTCCTGGTGCAGCTAAGGAGGGATTCACCTTTACTGTAGCAAATCATGTAATTTTTTACGATAGAGGATTTAGCCTAGATGACTATCTACAAGCACAGGATAGGATTCACAGGATTTCTCAGAATAAAAAGTGCTATGTTTACAACCTAATAATGCAGAATTCGATAGACGAATGGGTGGATGTTCTACTAAATAGTAAACATTTGGCTGCCCAACTTGCTCAAGGAGATGTTGACCACGCAACATATCGTGAAAAAATGTCCTATGATTTTGGGCAACTAGTAGCTCAAATCTTAAGAACTGCGACACAAGAACAGAGATAGGGAGAGAATATTTATGGCTCAAATAAAAGATGGAGAAGGTTCATTAACTCTCAAAGGTCAAGAGATTAAAGTTACCTATTGTCAGTTAAAGCACAACGACCTTCAATTCTATCCGGAAAATCCTAGGATATACTCTATCGTCTGTACAGAAACAAAACAACCAAGTCAAAAGGAAATTCAAAAACGTCTTATCGAACTTGAGCATGTCAGACAGTTAGTTCAATCAATTCGTCAGAATGGAGGACTAATTGACCCATTAATTGTGCGACGCTCTGATGATTACTATGTGGTACTTGAAGGGAATAGTCGTTTAGCTGCATATAGACTTCTTGCTAAGAAAGATCCAATAAAATGGGCAAAAGTAAAATGCTGTATTTTGTCAGATGATGTTACAGAAAATCAAATATTTGCATTACTTGGCGAATACCATATAGTTGGTAAAAAGGATTGGGCACCATTTGAACAAGCTGGGTACTTATATCGCAGGCAAAAGAATCAAAGTGTTTCTTCGGATCAAATGGGTAAAGAACTTGGTCTTAGTACAAAAAAGGTTAACCATTTAATTTCTGTTTACAGATTCATGGTTGATAAAGGAGAGGAAGACCTGCAGCGTTGGAGCTATTATGATGAGTATTTAAAAAGCCAAAAGGTGGCACGCGAACGAAAGAAAACACCTAAACTGGATGATATAATAGTTAAAAAGGTTAAGAGTGGTGAAATTTCAAAAGCCATTGAAATGCGCGACAAGGTTGTAAAGATCGTTGAGGCAGGTGGTAAGACTTTAAAGAAATTCACGGAAACCCCAAACTCACTTGAAATTTCTTATGAACGGGCTGTAGCTAGAGGGGCTACGAACCATACGTATCAAATGTTGAAAAGATTTCGAACCCATATTTCGGATCCAGATATTCAGGAAGATTTGCTCGATATGTCTGATGCACATCTTAAAAAATGCCTTTTTGAGCTAAAACATATTAATAGACGAGTGAGCAAGTTAATAAAGAAATTCATTCCTACTTGAGGCTATAAATTTACCATGGTTATAGGTACTGGATTACTTTCATTTTGAATAACTAATTTTTAAAAAGACCCCTTGCATAGGCAACTAAATTGCAGTATATTTCTTCAATATGAAGAAAATATCTGCATTTTATGCGTTTCCTGGAGTTTTTGGGCAATGTGGTAGTCGCAAAGTTTTTCTCGGGTTTGCACCATCTGACCTTCTATATTCCATTTCATTTTCTGATATTCTAAACGAGGATACTGGAGAAGGATACCAGCGCCCCTACACAAGGTCCCAAAGCCTTGATTTTAAGAAATACATATCCAGCCCAGGAGCTTCTACCATACCCTTAGTATTCAACCTTAGAAAAAATCAAAAATCAAATTGGGAAGTTAAAGAAAGTACAGGCAACCGTGCCACCTTATATCTACGTAAGGGAAAAAAGCCGCTTGCTCAAGTAGATTGTCAACATCGTATTGGCGAGATGAATGATTCCGATGTTTCTTTTGCGTTTATGACTTTCATTGGCCTAGACCTTAGGTCTGAAATGGCAATATTCAACACTATAAACAGTAAAGCGAGGGGTTTATCAACATCTTTGACTGATTACCACGAAAGTAAATTGATTGAAGATATTGAAAATGAAGCCCCACATCTTTTCATTTCAAGAAGATTGAATGAAGACCGAAATTCCCCTTGGTATAAGATGATACGTTATGGAGGAGAAACAACCTCAGGTGTTAAGCGTCGTACATCTCTGCGTATGATGCAGAAGTGTGTACATAAATTTCTAAAGAAAATAGAGCCTGTTTTTCAAGGAACAATTAATGAAAAATATCAGTTATTAGTGGATTACTGGAATGCTGTAAAGAATGTTTTTAATAATGAGTGGAATGATCATAGACATCATCTCATATGTAAAGGGCTTGGCCTCTATTCTTTGATGCCTTTGCTAGGGGACATCGTTGCCAATTCGAAGCCAACAGACCTCTGCAAGGATTACTTTGAGGAAGTTCTTACACCGTTGAAAGAGAAAGTGGATTGGCATACTCATGGTATGTTTGGTGATGTGGGGGGGCATAAAGGAGTAATGGAAGTATATGAAAAGCTAAAAGAAATGGTGCGCGTATGAGAATTCTTTTAGTTGAACCTGAATATAGGACAGCGGTACACAAAAAAGTGTCAGAAGCCAAGATTTCACGTGAGGAAAATATTTCAATACTTGCAGAAAGAGAACAGGCCAATTTAAAAGTTGCCAAAGCTGATGAACACCTTAGAGAATTAAAGGCTGCCTCATTGGTAAATGAACAAAAGCGCTCGAAGATGCGAAAGGAACTAACGAAAAAATGTTCAAAAGAATATAAATTTTCCATTGGTAAAGAAGCAAAAAGTAGGGCGACACAAAAAAGAAAAAAAGTAACGTTAGAACTTAAAATGCAAAATCAGCATGAGCTTGAAAAAGAGAAAGCTGGTATCAGTCAGGCACAAGTTGAATTGACTAATGCAAAGAAAAACCGCTTTGAAGCCTATAGAAGAAGGATAAAAAAATTCGACGATGAACGTCTTTGGTATCCTCCTATTGGCTTACTTAAATTGGCGAGATATCACATGGACAGGGGAGATGAGGTTCAATTTGTAAGGGGTTGTGACAAAACGGTTTTTCATGAAGGAGATCTCTTCAGAAGTCCAAATCTTTGGGATCGGGTATATATAACAAGTCTTTTTACCTACCATTTTAAAACCGTAACAAAGACTGTAAATTTTTACAAGGAAGCGGTAGGTGGAACTATAAGTAAAATCTTCATAGGCGGAATCATGGCTTCATTGATGCCACGCGAACTCCATGAAGAAACAGATGTCTATCCAGTCGAAGGTGTGTTAACTTCATCCGAGTCAATTGGTTTTAAAGATGATGTCAACATTGACCAATTACCACCAGCCTATGAGTTACTTGATGAGAATCTATATGCGATAAATGATACATACTATGCATATACGACGCGGGGGTGTAGGAATAGTTGCCCATGGTGCGGTGTTCCAGCAATAGAACCTAATTTTCGTGAATATATTGATATAAAACCTCAGATAAGGAAACTGCGTCAGCAATACGGTGACAAGCCTGTTCTAAGGCTCATGGATAATAATGTCCTAGCTTCAAAAAAGCTTACAAGAATTGTAAAGGATCTGGAAACTCTCGGATATGGAAGAGGGCAATTTACAAAAACAGTTCCGCAAAAGGAACGAGTAATAGATTTCAACCAAGGATTGGATGCGTCTTTCATTAGACCGGACACAATTCGGCTTGTCGCAAAACTGAACATAAAACCTTTCAGAATAGCCTTCGATAAAGTTTCAGAAGAAAAGAAATATGTAAGGGCCGTGAAGCTTGCTTTTAAAAATGGCTTTACAGAATTATCAAACTATCTTCTTTTCAACTTTAAAGATAAACCTAAAGACCTATATCGCCGACTTTGTATTAATATCGATTTGAATGAGGAGTATAGAACAAGTAAGAGTGAGAAGGTTACAGTTTATGGTTCTATATACAGTTACCCTATGCGATACGCTCCAATATCTGAGGATGGAAAACATAATGGCAACCGAGAACGAGATGTGTTCCTTGATTTAGATACAGAATCAATTGACTGGCTTACCAATCCTTTATGGACACCTCGGTTTGTCAGAAATATTGAAATAATGAAAGGGGCAGCACACGGTGCAATATCGCCAACACCTGGACTTGCAAGAAGAGCCATAGGAAGCTCTTTTAAAGAATTTATAGCAAACCTTTATATGCCGGAAGAAATGCTCCGAAACAGGAATGTTCATGAGAAAAAAGTATATAAACATGAACCAAAGCGGAAACCTGGCACAGGTAAGGTAGAGGAATTTCGAGAATTTATATTAAGGCTATTAAAGCGACGAGATAATCGGTTTTTGTTTTTTCACAAAGCAGTTACACCAAACACTACTGCCTCAATACGGAATCATCTTGGAGAATGCAAAGATAAGGAAATACGAAAATGGCTAAAGTATTACTTAGAGAAAAGGTAACTAAGGGTCGACCTAACAAGGTCAAAATTGGAAAACAACTATTAGATATTCTAACGTCTGGTATGTATAGTGACCCATTAATGGTTGTAAGAGAATATGTCCAAAATGCAGCAGACTCTATCGACGAAGCTGTAAAAAGAAAGATACTTAGAAAAGAAGACGGAAAAATAGAGGTAGAGATCGATGGTGCAACAAGACGACTATCTGTGCTTGACAATGGAACAGGTATTACAAATTCCCATGTTGAAGGTCTACTCTGCAATATTGGTCATAGCATAAAGGACCAGAAACAGTCGAGGGGATTTAGAGGAATTGGTCGATTAGGTGGCCTGGGATATTGCGAGACTCTTAAATTTTCAACCAGGTCATCTGCAAGAGAAGATGTAGCTATAGTTACCTGGGACGGTCTATTAATGAAGAGACTTCTCTCTAAAATACACAGCAAAAGGACTATCTTAGAAGTAATAGCCAAATGTGTAACCGTTGAATATTGTAAGGTTGGGAGGGATGTACCGCCCCGTTTCTTTCGAGTTGATATGAATGGGCTTAACCACTTCTACAGTGATGATTTAGCAAGTCCAAAGACGTTATCCTCCTACCTTAGTTGCGTTGCACCGGTACCCTACAATAACATCACTTTTCCATTCACAAATAAAATCAATGAACACCTTGAAGGTTTTGATGGATTCCGTTCATATTTTATTACGCTTAATAATTCACCAATATACAAACCATATAATGAAGCTTTCCATATACGCAAGGGGATTCAAGACACTATATCTGACATTGAGCTTCTTGAGTTCTTCGATACAGGAGAAAATTGTATAGCACGAGGATGGTATGCAAATTCCAATTTCCTTGCAGCGTTACCCGCAAGCGAAAAAATGAGGGGTCTAACGGTTCATCAAGGTAATATACAAATAGGAAATGAAATTTTCTTAGCTGATATGTATTCAGAAAGACGCTTCGCTACTTGGCATATAGGAGAGATTCATGTCAGTTATGCAATGAGGCCAAATGCAAGACGAGACGGATTTGAGCAATGTACGTCATATGAAAGATTCCTTGAAAACACGTCTTTATTGTGTAGACATCTCAGCAAGCTATGTAGAACATCTTCCCAAGAACGTGGGTCTCGCGTTTTGAACGAAGGCAAGTTAGGAAAAATTGAGAAGATGTTAAAAGAACCTTTCTTTGTTACAGAGGATCACTTTTTTTATTCGATCCAGTCTGCTCGCAAATGTTTGGCCCAGGTAGAAGATGCTACTGAAGGTGATGGTTATCCGAATTCATTCTATTCTAGACTAAAACGAGCGAAGAGTCGTCTATTAAAGGCAGAATGTCAACCATTATATTTGGTAGACAAACTCGACGGCCATCGATTCGGAAGAACCGACAGAAAGAAACTTATTGAGAGTCTTTCCTTAGCTATTCTCAGGGAGCATGATGCTGCTTGTTCTGCGGAAGATTTGCTTAAAAAGGTGCTCCAGCCTTATTTAAGGAAGAAATAAATCATAAGGAGAGTTTGAGTAAGTACAGACTTATTCTTTCAATTAAAAAGATATAAATTTAAACTTTTCTAAATCATTAAAATAGAGGAGAGAATTGTGGAAAAAACAAATGATACCTCACGATATAAGTGTATTGTTTTTAATCATGGAAAATACCAATTAGTGATGTTCTCTGCACCAGTATCAGATTTATATAATAAGTTTGCAATAAATAGAAAAGTTCAAGACAAAGATAAGGGATACCAAAGAGCTTTGTCTAATACTCGGGTACGAGCTATAACAAGATACATCAATAATAATAATCCTATTCCCAATTCAATTCTAATCTCTTTAGATACAAATAAGTTTAAAGTTGGTAGGGATTATATTTACCTTAATAACAGTAAGAATATTGGTTGGGTGATTGATGGCCAGCATCGATTAGCTGGTGCTCATGAGTCTGATAAAGATATTATTTTACCAGTTATTGCTTTTTTAGGTTTAAGTGTGGTGGACCAAATTAATCAATTTGTTACAATTAATAAGGAGGCAAAGGGTGTTCCTACTTCATTGTACTACGATTTGCTAAAGCATCTACCAAAGAAATCTCCAATTGACGTTGCAAAAGAAAAAGCAACAGCCATAGCTAATGAACTTCGAAATAATGAAGAATCTCCTTTTTTTAATAAAATAGTCTCAATTACTTCACCAAAAAAAGGGGAAATATCTTTAACAACTTTTGTTAGAAACGTTCATATACTTATCCAGAAAAACAAAGGCCATTTTGATCCATTTACACAGTTAGAGCAGGTCAGAATAATCTCAAATTACTATAACGGCCTAAAAAATAGTTTTCCAAATGAGTTCAAACAGGAGAGCCCGATATTTTTTCAAGCAGTTGGATTCGGTGCGTTAATGAAAGTTTTGCCAGTGTTTTTTACAACTTGTTTGAAAATTCATAAAGGATTTACAATACCTAATGTAACAGATTTGTTCACTAGGCTAAATTATTTTGAATTTGATAACTGGAAAACAATGGGGGGTGGTAATGCAGCATTAACAAGAGCGTCTGAGGAATTGCGTGATGAAATCGAAAGTTTGATAAAGTCAGAGAGTGGATTTGATTCAAAATTAAAACTATGATGGAATTTGAACGCCAAATAAAGCGAATAGGAAAACGTGATTGGAACTCTTTGAGAGATTTATGGATTTCTGTTACACCGGTTTTATCGTTTCCACTTGATTTTTCAAATCCAATTACCCCCCCGAACTTGCATACAATAAAAGACGAAATAGTTGCAGAAGAAAGAAATACAACCAACAAAAGGCATTATTCTACAATTGATGGATTACATCAATATATGCTTTGCGAAGCAGTATATTTGTTTTACAAAACTTTAAATGTATTCCGCTCATTTCATACTATAAAAGAAAACGGGTTCCTAACATGGAGTACCGTAAATAGTTACCAATGTAGTTACTTTGGAATAAAGGCAATCCTAAATTTGCTCGGAATATGTTACATAAGGATTGATTCAAAAGACTTTATAATTGACTCATTACCAAATTATAAAAGAATATCTAAAAAAGATCTGATTCGGCGGAGAGAAATCCAAGAAGTGATGTTTCTACTTGTAAAACAGCCTGAGCATTATGACATGTGGCGTTTATTTCAGAAAGTTGTAACCACATGCAATATTGATATCTGGGATGGTACCATTATTAATTTTTTGCATGACTGTTCACCAAAACATTTTGCCAAACACCGCAACAAGGCTATATATCAGAACACCAAATGGATTTTTAATGATTTGTCAGATATATTGATTGATCTTAATGTGGCAAACAGACCCATTTACCAAGACGGGGAAATCGAATTATCAATTGAGGATTTAGATTTTACAATCATAATATGTTATTTAATTGTAAAAATGGGGCTAAAAGTATTTGAAGACCTTGGTTCAAAATTACCGGCCTTCAATGAAGAGTATGTTGTCATGTCCAATATAATTCAAACAGCAGGTAATGAAAATTATTTTTCTTTTCACGAAAAAAATGAATTTTCTTTTTAGTTGATCAGAGAAGATGTGTAGACCTGCTAATAAAATGTCCTCTGGTATTAAGATAATGAATACTACAATGTTATGGAATATTTTATGGGGGGTACTTTTCAAAAAGAAGACTAGCAGAGCTAGATTAGAAAATATTTGAGAATAATGAATGAACGCACATTTAACAAACGGCTGCTCGCCGACCAAGCCCGATATATGAAAAAAGTTAGCGGGCTTGGCGGGAGAGTCTTGCGTTAAATGTAGCGTTCATTATGATGAATAAATAAAAAGAACCGATGGCAATGCATCTGATAAAAAAAGAATACGGCTTCGCCAGGAAAATTAAAGTTGAAAAGTACCCCCCCTAAAAAAATCAATGAAATTTTAGCTTTTAAATGAATCAAACATACAATATCAAAATTATGAACTCCCCTGTAATGAAATGCCTCAAAATGGAAGATAACCCCTACTTTTAACAGGAAATTTAAGGTAAATTATATAACCAGCCAATCACCATTAGCAGAGAGATCAGCTTATGAATTTTGCTTATAAAATTTCCCTCTTGGTTTGCCTAACCTTTACCCTGCCTTACTGTCTTACATTTGAAGAAATAAAGGCGAAATTAGCCCAAAATCCCAAACTTGATACCTTAGAATCCAAGGTGGAAATAAAAATAACGGGAACTGGAATATCATCTATTAGCAGCTCCCACATTTTTACCAAGGGACCTGACAAGCTCTGGATGGAGACCGTTTTACCTGGCGGTAAAACTCAAAAAACAATAAAAAACGGCAACCGGTTATTGATTACGAATCCTATGACGGGAGAAGAACAGGTAATGCCTATAGGGGCAATGGAAGTTCAAAATCCCCTTGACATGGTGAACGCGGCTTTCGGCGATGGTCAACTGGCTGAACTAATGAAAAAACCAGGCGTCCCGCAATATGTTTTAAAATTTTCTTATGGGGGCAATTCACAATTTAAAACACAAGTTTTTACCTATGACGAGACTATTAACCAGATAATTCAAGTGGAGAGTACGCTAGGAAACGGGGAAAGCTCCAAGACCACAATTGAGTATTGCGCAAACTGTGAGATAAAACTGCCAAAACAATTGGTCGTATTCGCAACTGTTAAGGGTGAGGAAGTCAAGACAGAGATAAATTTCACTCTTAACAGAGTGCCAAAAAATATTTCAGATAATTTGTTTAAGATTAATTGAATGTTTAGGATTAAGGACGTACAATTTAAAGTGCTACATAAGCTTTTTATCATTTCAATACTGTTGTATGTAGATTTCTCATTTTGTGATATTTTTAACAGGGTCATTTTAAGAACAGAGAATAGGCCCTTTCTTACCGGCAAGAGAAGTCAACATTTGATGCTGGATGGTTTTTTATTAAAAAAAACCGCATTACCTTCCGAAAATAAAACCCATAATTCTAATTCTCAAATCCTTCAAGGGGATTGGCCAGAAAACGAGTCTGGGTTTAGGCTTGATTCTATTCATTTTTTTAATCTTTTAGATACAAACAACTGGTTTCTTAATAGTCGAACCATATATAGTTACGACACGATACTTAATGAAGAGAGTATTACGTCTTTCACCTGGAATCAAAATATTCAAGATTGGGAAAACAGCACGCGTTCATTGACTGTATTTGATGAATCCGGAAACATTAAAGAAAATGAAAAATATAGATGGAATTCAGAGAAACAGCTTTGGGATGGAATACAAAAATTTGTTTATCCCTTATATAATAACGAAGGTAATGAACTTGAGGCAATATACTATGGTTGGAATGAAAATGATTGGAGCCCAAGACAAAAGAGGGACTATACTTACGATAACAATGGAAGAGTTGATGAGTTTCTTGTATATAATTGGGTTGATTCTTTAAATAACTGGTCGCTTTCTGGTCGCGCAGATTTCATATATAATCTGCCAGAAAACAGAATGGAAGCAATTGGCTACGGATTTGATACACTCTTAAATGATTGGGTTAATGATTTTAAAACTGACTTGGTTTACAATTCAGATTCATCTGAATCTTATGAGTATTCATACTATGAGTGGGACAAGGATTTAAATATATGGACTGATTCATCCTATTTTTTTACTGCATATGATGTAAATGGCAATGTTTTAGAATTTTTAGAGCATGAGATTGATACCTTAACAAATGAATGGTATGCGTATTGGAAGAATGAGTATATATATGATACAAATGGGAATGAGATAGAATATTCAGGATATAGCAGAAAATCAAGTCTTGACGATTGGAAACCTTTTCGCCTAATAATGTCTAATTATGATGAGCATGAAAATCATATTGAATCGTTAATATATGGTTGGAACGTTTCTGAAAATGATTGGGAACTAGCTGAAAAGGAGAACTATTTTTGGACTGGCAGTAACGCTAGCGTAAAAGAACCAGGTACCGCAAATCAGAAAATACATCTATCATTTAGTAATTCAGATAGGTTGTTAAAAATAATGGTAAATGCTTCTGCCCCATTGATTCAAGTTGAGGTATTTGATTTAAAGGGAAAAAGCCTTCTTCAAAAACGCATAAAGAAAAATAAAAATGATTATGGAATTGTTGACGTTTCTTCTTTGCATGAAGGAGTATATGCAATTAAAATCGATTCCGGCAATTTAAATTTTTTAAAAAAACTGGTTATCCCATATTAGGAAAGTATGTTTCGCGGAATAGTTTTATTTATAATATTGCTTGCGGTCTTATCCCTCTTTAATGGTTGTCCCAGTGGTGTGGGCGACTGGGAGCCTTGGGAAGGAGAGAAGAACACCTATAATATCCAATTCGCGGAGGACACAAAAGCCATAATGACATGGTGCAGGGTTTATGGTCTTAAGCGTGAGCGCACTATTAGACTTGATGCCGGAGATGAGTATGAACGCCACGGATTTGAATATTTTTTCTATGAGGCAGATTACGGCCCAGATTCAAATTTCAGGTTTATAACTTCACTGAAACTCCCTGAAGAGCAAAAGCTGGAGATTGTTATAAATCGGGAACACATAATATGCATCACATTTCCTGAAAATGGCGCAAGGATAGTATGGATAGACAGAATTTCGGGAGATATTGCGAAAGAAGTAAACAATATCAAATACGGTGAATATAAATTTAATGAATTCCTGGAATCCGAACCAGACTATAACCACGGATTACAATTTTGTGGGGGAGGCGTTGATGCCACACCTTATTTGAGTGAATATGATAGGCTAGTTACCTCGGTAAGAAGTTGGATAAATCCAGGTTATTATTTAATAGACGTTGGTGTTGAATACCGTTATATTGGCGGAACCAAGCTAGATTTTAACATCAGCAATGAATATAGCCCTTCACCTTTCATTCTGTTAGATGAAAAAGGAGAGGCTTTTACACATATAAATCCAGATACAATTTTTAACATTGAAAATATATCATGGGTTGAAATGTGGAATGAAAATAACAAGGAATATGGTATTTATATATCAGATTCAAATGAGCTTATTTTAGTTGATTCTGTAACAGAATATAAAAGGTTGTCACTGGATTCAATGGTAGAAATAGGTAACCCTGCTACTTTTATAAAATATGACACGAGGGAAGACCTTGAAATAATAAATTGTGGAGGTGGGGAATATATTGTACCTATATCCGCTTTAGGGGATAGTGTATTTGGTAAGCCTCATGATTTAATGCATTACCCAATCCCTGATCCTGTTGAAATTATCGCTATACTGAAATTAAATAAGTCGGGGCCTAAATATGGAATAGCTTGGGGCCAAAATCCATATGACAAATACTACATATATAATGACGAATTAAAACAAGGATTTGAGTATGCACCATATCAGTAAAACATCAATCCTATTTCTTTTATTTTTTACTATAAGCATAGGTGGAAGGCCAATGACACCAATCACTAACACAGTATATGTGTTCGTTCATGGAGGGCCAGATAATAGTGCCGGAGATGCTGCAAGTGGTTGTACTGGGGGTGGCGCACATGGTGTTTTCGATTGGGTGGGAGACACGAATTCTTTTTATGAAAATGTTACTGATGACATTTTTTCCGGTGTTTATGGTGGTCACATATATAATGAACGTTCTTTTATGTACCCAGCCAGTTCCATGCATGAACTATCAAAAGAACTGGGGGATAAAACATGGAATTCAGACTCCTGTAATCGGACCTCATTAATTTGTAGCGCCAACCTAATTATGAGAGATTTCGGCCCCGAAATTGGGTAACACTTTTCCGTTCACTGACACAGAAATAAATCCTTTCAAGCGCAGCCAGGTTTCACAGGCTATGCGCCATGCGGCCTCGTACGCTTTGCCGGTATTCACTTCCATGTATTCCATTATAGCTCTTGTTTGAGTTTTTATCCAGTCGAATATGGTCCTCCTTTCCCTTATGTAAAATTTGTTGATGTCCTTTTCGGCGAAAAACTTCCTGCAGGAGTTTGTTCCGTAAAGGCATCCCCGGTCCTTATGATTCAGGTCATGTACGGCGGTTTCCGCATACGCCTGGAGGTGCTCCCGGATGCCGTCCGTCACGTTTTCAAGCTTGTCGGCCAGCATTTCCTTGAACTCGCCGTTGGCCTTCTCGATGCTGCCGTTATATGGAGAGTAATAGGGAGGGCTGAACAGGGGTATGACAAAATACCTGGCCAGCACCCTGAAAACGGCCTTGTTCCTGAAATTCCAGTGGTTATCCATCTTCAGGAACAGAGGAGGCCCGTATTTATTGAAGAGCCGCTCAAGGCTCTCGGCAACCGCGTCACCTGCAGGCAGCGGACCGCAGTCGGGAGGGAACTTGTACCTTGAACCAAGGTCCATTACAAGGTGGCCCACTATCTTGGAACCGTCCCAGACAGTGCCAAGTTCGGTGTCATCCATTGACCAGACGATTCCGGGAGTTTTCCAGTCCACGCGGCGCATGTCCATCGCACGGCCGTCGTTAACCTCCTTTCTGGCCATGGCCGCCAGCCTGCCGAAATCGCGCCGCGAGATGGAACCGGAGTATGTATCGTACAGTTCCCCGGTCCCCGCGGTCCGCTTCTTTCCATGGTTTAGGTTACGTATGCGTTCCATAAGCCCGGACATGGAAAATGGCCTGGTCTTTTTTGGCCCGGGGCGGAAGACGGGCGGCACGCCGCTTTCTTCCCGGCCCAGCCAGCGCATGACCGTGGAATACTCCAGGTTGCATGCGCGGCACATTTCAGGCCAGGACATGTTTGACCGTTCTTTCATCGTCTTAAGGTCCCGTATTATCATGGTTACCGTTTCTTCTTTTTTTTTGAGGCTTTTTCCCTTTTGCTCTCACGTATCCTCGCCAGCTCCAGGTCGTGAAAGCGTCTCAGTATTGCCTTCGATTCCTCGGACATGGCCAGTTTCTTCTTCAGATCCTGATTTTCTTTGCGGAGTTCCTCCTTCTTCGTATCCTTCTCTTCCTCTGGACGGCCAGGAGGCTGCTCCTCCAGCGCCTGGAGCATCCCCTCCAGGCCCCGTTTTTCCCACCGGTAGTAGTTCTTGCGGGAGATCCCCAGGCGGGAAGCCCCTTCCGTGGCCGTTATCTCTCCGGAACGCACGGACATTATTATCTGCGCCCGCTTCTGCGCTCTCTCCGTGGAACCGTAGTCCTGCTCTTGTGTCATTGTGCACCTCCCTTTGCCGTTCAAGAGGGAAAATACGTTCTTCTATGTCCTGGCGCCCTGGATTTTCGCCAGCCTCTCCGCCAGCCGGCCAGGCAAGTTCCCGGAGGCTTTCTTCGCGTTCAGGCGCTTCTCCAGGAACTTCTGCAGCCGTCCGGGCAGGGCCGGCCCCTTCTCCAGGTTCAGCCTCGGCTCCAGGGCCTGCATCATCCCTTCCAGCGCCCGGTTCTGCCAGAGGTGAAGGGTCTGGGTCCGGATACTCATCTCCCGGCATACTTCCGAGGGACGCCTCCGTTCCGTCCATATCGACAGCACCGCACGGCAGCGCTCCAGCGAGCCGTGTTTCATCGTCTGCTCTTTCATTACGGTTGTCTTTGGCTTGCGTATATGGTTCTGCTTTTTCGGCTCTTCCTTGTTCGGCGTTGTTTTCTCTGTCATAGTCAGCTCCTTCGTCATTAAAGTGATGTATCAGTTCATTTGCGCTCTGTGTTTCCTGCCCGTCCACGGATACCCTGACCTTGCCTTTCTCGGCCCGCAGCACAACGGACTGGCCGTTCATCCGGCCTATCATGTAGAACGGCTCTTGCCGCTCTCCTCTGAGCGCCAGCTCGAGGACGTTCTCGGCTATGCCTTTCTCCATGGTCTTTTTGAGGTCGGAAGCTATCTCGAAGTACCTGTCGGCTGGACAGAGTCCGCCTATGCCCTGATGGGGGCGCTTGTAGTTATAGTACTGCACCCACTTCCCTATACGCGCCCTGGCGTCTTCGAAGTTATCGAACACGGCACGGCTCAGGAACTCCTCGAAAATGGTCTTCCAGAACCGCTCTATCTTGCCCAGCGTCATGGGATGGTGCGGCCGGGAGCGGAAGTGGTGAATGCCGTCCCGCTTCATCTCCTTCTCAAAGCGCGAGATGCCCCGCCAGCTGGCGTACTGCCTGCCGTTGTCCGTAAGCATCTCTTTGGGCGGCTTGTACTCCGCCGCGGCCCGGCGGTATACCTCGAGCACGTTGTTTGCCGTCTGGCTGCCGTACAGTTCCAGGCCGGTGATGTATCTCGAATAATCGTCTATATAACCGATGAGGTAGAACTGTTTGGCTCCGAACCGGAACATGAAAATATCGCTCTGCCATAGCTGGTTGGGTGTTGAGCGTTCAAAGAACCGGGGCTTGACCACGTTGCGCCTGTTCTTCTTTTTAGCAGCAGGCTGTATCAGCTTTTCCTCATGCAGCGTCCTGCGTACGGTCTCATGGCTGACGGGCAGAAAAAGCATCCTGCGGAGAAAATTGGATATGCTCCTGGAACCGCTTTTCGGGGACTTCTTCTTCTCCCGGATTACAGCTTCCCTGACCCGCACGGGAATTTTCCTGCCGCTGCCGGGCCTTTTACGGTCCCTGAGGCCCGATTCGCCTTCTTCCCTGTACCTCTTTGCCCACCGGAACAAGGAGGACGGTCTGATGCCGGTCTCAGCCTCAATGAGCCGGGCGGAAAAACCCTCCTCCAGGTACAGCTTGACGGCTTTCAGCTTGACTTCGAAGGGGAAATACCTCCGTATCGGCTTTCCCTTTTTCTTTGTTCTAGGACTGCGTTTTACCGCTCTTGTAACTCTTTCGTCCATCTGTAACACTCCTTTCTTAATGTTTGGAGTGTTACCCCTTTTCGGACTTTCTAAGCTCTCATGATCTGGTTGTTAGGACAACGATTGTATTCAAGGCAAGGTATGGTCCCGTTTCACAATCGCCGGAAATACAAATAGATTTTCCGAGTTCATGGCACTAGATAAAACCCTGACGTTCGTGGGCGAATTCAACCTTGCTGTCGTGCCTGAATTTGGCAGAAGCCTGACCCGCACTGCTATCATAGAAGGATTGACACCCGGTAATTTTAAATTGTTTATTGATGACGATTCCAGTTTTGCTGACAGCGGCGATGCTTCGCCGGCCAATGAAATACAATTAAGCGAAATAACCGTCAGTGGTGACAGCACCACAGGCAAGATAACTCTACCTAATAGACTAACAAGCTACTTGTTCCTCGCTCCTTTAATAAGCGGAGAGCTTGCAAACAGCGAAGTCAAGGTAGCTGAACTAATTTATCTGGATGAGGACTTCAATCTGCAGTATGCGGGAGCGCCCACACTGTATTTAGGTTATGCAAATGGCGGTTTACGTTTGCCATATACCTCAAACCATCCAGGCGAATTACAGGTCATACTTGAATACAACAGCACAAGATACGCAGTTCTGACCGATAAACTAAAAGTCCCAGGCGGGATTTTCACTTGGGACGGAAAGATTAACGGTACGCAAATGGAAAGCCGGGCTTATCAAAGTAAAATCGGCGGATTGAGCCTCACGGGTGAAGGTACTATAATCCCCGGACCAGAAATTGTCCTGGACTTCAATCCTCCCGTTGTTCAATTGGCCGGCGTTTTAGTAACTCAGGACTCAGAATATATTGCATCTTTAAACTACAGCTACATGGACGATGAAAGTGGAATAGAGATAGTGCAGCTGCGTTTGTCCTTTGGAAACGAAGTCATTTATGAAGAGGTAACACATAATCCGGGTAATGACGTTAGCGATCAAAGCGCCATATCAATTCCTTCCGGTTATGTCGAGGATTGTCCAAACTGTTTATTTGAGGCTGAAATTATTGTACAGGACCTTGGTGGAAACTCAGCTTCGGAAGAGATTGAGCTTGCTGTATCAATTCCATTCGTTTATGCAGATTTGGGAGTTACAAGTCTGGAACGTATTTTGCCAGCCAACATAAGAGATGGATACTATCTTTGGATGGAAGACAGCACCGAGCTTGGCGATTCGCTTTCAACGGGTGGCGTAGTATACGCCAAAGGCGTAAGCGGTGCTCCTACGGTTACCGGCGATTATGCCTGGATGCTGTATGATTTGCATTCGGAGGCATTTAGATTAAACATCTTAGGCGTTCCAATTAATCTCACTGGCTTCACAGGTAATCAAGATGGAATGGGTGCTGTTACGGCTTATATCAAGACCAGTTCTTCTGAACTTGCACCATCTGAATCAGAATGGATTACCAATACAGGCCCAGTCATTGAACACATGGCGGTTGATTCAGGGCTTAATGTCCCAATTAACGTGTCCCTTAAAGACGCCAGATGGCTATGGATTGGAGTTGTATCGGAGAATCCAAGCACTGATGATATAGGCGTATTCTGTAATGCTAAAGTACTTTACGGTGATGATTTCTCTGATTGGGAAAATAAAAAGAAGATTTTTATCAACACGACTGTATCAGGTGTGAACGTAAATGGTGATGCAGATGGCTTCCCTCTGCTTGTACGTCTAAGCGAACAGAATTTTGACTTTTCCTCGGCAAAAGAAGACGGCGGTGACCTTCGATTTACTAATGATATAGGAACTCCTTTGCATTACGCAATAGAAAATTGGGACATTCAGAACAAAGTGGCAAATGTCTGGGTAAAAACCGACGTTCGCGGCAATTTAATAACGGTAATTAATATGCATTGGGGAAATTATTACGCTGCGGACTCTTCGAACAGTCAGGCAGTCTTCAGTCAGGACGAAGATTTTATAAACGTCTGGCACTTAAACGAAAGCCATGACACGCTTGCATATGATGCCGCCGGTAACGTTAATGGAACTTACATGGGCGCTCTGCCTAATAACCAGATGGGAATCATCGGATACGGTCAGGATTTCATCTCGTCAAATGCTTCTGATTACATTGACTTAACGGGAATCGCTTCATCATCAGAAGATAAGTTGACTTTTACTTTCTGGGTAAAGCCGTCATCCTTCCCTGGGAAGGACGAATTCAGCGGCCTTTTCATGGCGGATGGCTCTGATAAAGGCGATATGAAACTTCAGTGGAATGAAAAACGCATGGAATTCCGACTAAAAGGAAATACACCCAAGTCTCAAAGATCAAAATTCAGGTTCAAGACCGGTAAATGGTATCATGTCGGAGTGTCATATAATTCGGATGAGAAGAAAGTCCTGGTTTATGTTAACGGAAATTTGACCGTAGTACGGCCTTGTCATATCAAAAAAGCCATTCCCATAGATTTATCTGGAGACAATGCTATTGGCGCATGGAATGGAACTGTTTTAAAGAGATTCTTTGACGGAATGCTGGACGAATTCCGTATTTCGGGAACTGTCCGTTCAGTCGACTGGATAAAACTCAGCTATGAAAGCCAGAGGATAGAAGGCCAGCGGTTGGTAAGTTTTCAAGATTCATATACAGACTGGTCACATAGTATGGAAGTGAAGTTCAATACTACACCTACGGGTGCAGATGTGATAACCGATACAGATAATTTTCCAGTTCTTGTACGTTTGGACAGCAGCAATTTCAATTTTTCCCAGGCTGGAAACAACGGTGAAGACTTGCGCTTTACCGACCAGAGCGGCATGCCTCTTTTTTATGAAATAGAAAAATGGGACAAACAAAAAGAAGTAGCTGAAATATGGGTTCTCGTTTCCCAGGTTGAAGGAAACAGCAATACAGATTTTATAACTATGTATTGGGGAAATCCCTATGTTGAAGATGAATCAACCCATGATATTGTGTTCAATAAAGAAAATGGGTTTGTTTTAGTAATTCATCAGGAGCGAAAGGTTAAAGGAAAACATTGCTTTCCGCATGGCATGTTTGATAAATACTGGAAAAAATTTGAATCTAAAAAGTATTGGCACCTATCAAAATTTCTTAAATACGCTGGAAAGCATGATAAATTATTACCTTCGATGTTTCATAAGTTCTTCCATTCAAGCGGAAATATTAACAAATGTTCAAATAAAAAAGGCAAGCATAAGGGGCATAAATGTAAAGATAAAACTTTCATAGACATAACCTTCTCATGGTGGTCTTTATCACATCATTCAGGATGGAATTATTATGCTTACGTATTGAAGGACGGGAATCTCACTTTTTATAAAAATGGGATTCTAACCAATTTAAAGAATAACAAATCCCGACACGTTAAGATGGTTGATGAGATAAGGATTTCAGATGTAGCCCGTACTTCGGAATGGATAAAACTGAATTATGAGAATCAGAAGGTGGAGCAGGTTCTTGTTGAATTGCCGTAAATATTGTTACGGTAAATTGAAATCAATTTTAATACATATCGCCAAAATATCGTTAATGAATTGAAAACGAAATATTTTAATGCCACAAATATTTGCTTAATCATCCTTTTCTACGATGAAATTATTCAAAAAAAAGGGGGGGGTACTTTTCAAAAATAATATTAAAGAGGTATGAATATATATTTAAGTATAATGAATGAACGCACATTTAACAAACGGCTGCTCGCCGACCAAGCCCGAGTTGTTTAAAATAGTTAGCGGGCTTGGCGGGAGAGCCTTAACGTTAAACAGACTTGATTCTTCAAAGCACCGGCTCTAAAAACATATACATAAGAAAAAAAAGAAATAAAAAGACTTTTTGTGCCTTAAAAAGCCCGCCGTACTGGCGGGCAATTTAAACTGGGAAATAAAATGAATAAAGCATTCAATGCACTTGAAAAAGAAACTGAACGTGTTTTAAAACTCGGGCAATACATCAGTTACAATTCCGCCTGGGATTTTGTAGAGGATCTCGAAAAAATAGATGTGAAGATTAAAACATTTCAAAAAAATAATCCTAAAGAGTCAGTGGTTTTATACGAATTATTCCTTTCAGGATGCTATGAAAAATTTGAAGAAATCGATGATTCCGGAGATAATCTTGGAATGTTCATTGACGGGCTTTTTTGCGACTGGATTGATGCAAGGCAAAAGGCCAAGGCCGACCCCGAAGAAACAATAAAACAAATTCTGAACTGGATGGAAAACGATAATTACGGAGTCACCTATAATCTGGAAAAGGATATAGTAAAAGTATTGCGCAAAAAAGAATTGGAATATTTTAAAAATATAATACAGGATAGATTCAACGCAGCGATAAAAAAGGAGTCCCCGAAGAGAAAACAATGCCCTGATTTTTCAGCGAATGTCAGGAACAACGCCGATATTTTAAAGGAAATATTTAAAAAAACGAAAAACATTGCGGCCTATGAGGACTTGACCAATAAAATCGGTATGGAACCCCGTGACTGTCGAAATTTCGCAGAAATCTATAAAATGAAAAAAAAGTGGAATGAAGCGCTGGCTTGGGTCGAAAAAGGTTTAGATCTGGGGAAAAAGGGAAGTTTTGGGAGCCAATATGCCTATGACCTTGATGTTTTAAAAAAAGACTTACTTCTCAAACTCGGCAAAAAGAAAGACGCCCTTCAATATTCATGGGAAGAATACCAGCAATTCCCAAGCGAGTTTACCTATGAAGATTTCATGAAATATGTTCCAAATAATAAAAGGGGCCAATGGCACAAGAAGGCGATGGAGGTAGCGCAAAAGGCGCCAATAATGCATACCATAGACTTGTTTCTCAAGGTAAAGGAATATGGCCTTCTAAAAACAAAAATTGATTCTGCAACACCTAAAAACATTGAGGAGCTAGGCCATTACTTATTGGAGCCTGTGGCGGAAGTACTGGAGAAACGAAAGGAACTTTCAACTGCCGGCAAAGTATACAAAGCGCTTGGAATGCGCATAATAAACAGAGGTAAAAGCAAATATTATGATATTGCCATTGGGCATTTCAGCAAACTGAAGCAAATATACCTCCAATTAAACCAAAAACAGTCATGGATGAGGTTTGCAAATACAGTAAAGAAAAACCACTCAAGGAAAAAATCTTTTATGGAAGATTTTGAAAAAATAATCCATGATATCCCTGTTAAGCCGGAAGAGACCGTTTCTCAAAAGCTGAGAAACAGGTGGCAAAAACAAATATCATAAAATCTCTAGTTGTCGAAATTTGCCAAAAAACCGCAATATTGAACAAGAAGTTCCTATATTTAACCGGGAACTTCTGTTTTAAAAAGAAGATAAGAATGCCCTATCCAACTTAAGCTCAAGGAAACCAGATGCCCCAATCCGAGCAACAATTCCTCAACGACCTCGACAAGCAATTATGGATGGCAGCAGACAGGCTTCGCTCCAATTTGGACGCGGCTGTCTATAAGCACGCGGTGCTTGGCCTGATATTCCTCAAATACGTCTCCGATTCTTTTAACGAAAGAAGAGAGGAATTAGCCGGGCAGTTTAAAAATAAAAAGCATGAATACTTTTTAGACCCTGATGATTACGATTCACCTGAAGAATATGAAAATGAACTGGAACAGGAACTTGAAATCCGGGATTATTACACGGAAAAAAATGTATTCTGGGTTCCTGAACAGGCAAGGTGGAATATTCTGCAGGACAACGCCAGCCGCCCCATTGGCAGTGTTTTAAAATTCAAGAATGGCGGCGGCAAGCAGACCTCTTTTAAAATGACTTCTCTGGGCAAACTGATCGATAACGCCCTGGATGTGATAGAAAAAGAAAACCCAAAGTTGAAAGGGGTGCTAAACAAATCTTACACCCAGTTGCAGATAGATCAATCCAATCTTATTGGCCTAATAAATCTTGTCGCCAACATTCCATTTACCCATGAATCGCTGAAAGCCAAAGACATACTCGGCCATGTATATGAATACTTTCTGGGACAATTCGCTTTGTCAGAGGGAAAAAAAGGAGGACAATATTTCACCCCAAAAATCCATTGTCGGCCTAATAGTTGAAATGCTGCAGCCCTTCAAAGGCCGTGTGTATGACCCTGCCATGGGATCAGGCGGATTTTTTGTGCAAAGCGAAAACTTTATTAAAAGCCATGGAGGAAAAGTCGGTGCCATTTCTGTTTACGGCCAGGAAGCCAATCCAACCACCTGGCGGCTGGCTGCCATGAATATGGTCATCCGGGGCATAGATTTTAATTTCGGCAATGAGCCTGCTAATAGCTTTACAACCGACAAACATCCGGATCTCCGTGCAGATTATGTAATGGCCAATCCTCCATTTAACATGAAGGAGTGGTGGAGCGGCAAGCTGGAAGGCGATGCCAGATGGAAATACGGCTCGCCCCCATCCGGAAACGCCAACTTCGCCTGGATGCAGCACATGATATACCACTTGGCCCCTAATGGTTCTATGGGGCTTTTGCTGGCCAACGGCTCCATGAGTTCCAATACAAACAACGAGGGCAGCATCAGGCGCGCTATTCTGGAGGCAGACCTGGTAGAGTGCATGGTGGCCCTGCCCGGCCAGCTTTTCACCAACACGCAAATCCCGGCCTGCATTTGGTTCCTAACTAAAAGCAAAAGCGCAAAAAAAGGATTACGTGATCGATCAAAACAAACACTCTTTATTGACGCCCGGAACCTGGGATATATGAAAGACCGGGTTTTACGAGATTTCAAACCGGCAGACATTGAAAAAATCGCCGATACCTTCCACAATTGGCAAGCGGGAAAAGGATATGAAGACGAGGCCGGATTCTGCAAATCAGTTGAATTGGATGAGATCGCAAAAAATGATTATGTCCTCACACCCGGCCGATATGTCGGTGCTGCTGAGGTGGAAGATGACGGAGAGCCGTTTCCTGAGAAGATGGCCAGGCTGACGGGGCAATTAAAGGAGCAGTTCGCCGAAAGCGCGAAACAGGAAAAGCAGATAAAAAAGAACCTGGCTGGATTGGGATGGGAAATATGAGTCCCGGAAAAAAAAGAAAAGCGGCTCTTCCTAAAAAAGCAGGTAAAAAGCCTTCATCAGTACCAGACCTGGTTCCCGGAATGGATGAGTTCCTTATTTACCAATCTGAAGATGGTCAAACCAGGATCCAGGTAAGGTTCAGGGAAGAGTCGGTTTGGTTGACTCAACAGTTGATGGCCGAGCTGTTTCAAACCACCCAGCAAAACATAAGTCTGCATATTTTAAATATCTATGAAGAAGGTGAACTTAACCAGGCGGCAACTCACAAGAAATACTTGTCAGTTCAAACAGAGGGAAAACGGGAGATTCAGCGTGAGCGGGATTATTATAACCTGGACATGATTATTTCCGTGGGTTACCGGGTCAAGTCCGGAGTAGCCACCCGGTTCCGGCAATGGGCCACCCAGCGCCTGCGTGAGTACATAATCAAGGGCTTTGCCCTGGATGACGAGCGGCTAAAGCAGGCCGGAGGGGGCAATTATTTCGATGAGCTCCTGGCCCGTATCCGGGACATCCGCTCCTCGGAAAAAGTCTTCTGGCGGAAGGTGCTGGAAATATACGCGACCAGTATTGATTACGACCCCTCGGCTCAAATCACCCAGGAATTCTTTGCCGTTGTCCAGAATAAAATGCATTGGGCCGCCCACGGACATACGGCCGCGGAAATCGTTTACCAGCGCGCCGACAGTGAGCGTCCCTACATGGGCATGACCAACTGGCCCGGCAGCAAGCTCAAGAAATCAGACGCTGCCATTGCCAAGAATTACCTCGATGAAAATGAGCTGGAGGTGTTAAACCGGATTGTTTCCATGTACCTTGACTACGGCGAACTCCAGGCCATGAACCGCAAAACCATGTATATGAAGGACTGGATAGCCAAGCTGGACGACTTCATAAATATCAGCGACCGCGAAATCCTGACCCACCCCGGCACAGTCAGCCATGAACAGGCCTTGGAAAAGGCCCATGAGGAATACGAGAAATACCGCCAGGCCGAAATAAACAGCCCGGCGCAGGTGGAAAAACACTTCCTGGAAACCGCCAAAAAAATCGAAAAGCTGGGAAAGCCCAAAAAGAAGAAGAACAATGCCAAAAAATAATTCAATCAGCACTAATTTAATTTGAGGGAGAAGTCTCTCCCTACGTCTCAGCCTCCTCGGTACGCCTTCCGGCGCACCTGCGGGGTCTTCGCCTACCCTCTCTTTTAAGGGGTGCTGACCTGATATTACGCAATAAAACCTTTCAAAATGAACAATAAATGGCATATTACACTGGGGGGCGTATTTTGGTTGAAAATAATTTTTGCAAAATCAATTTTTTATTTTACAAGATCCCATCGTGAGCGAAATTAATTTGCCGTTTTTTGTTTAAAAAGAGCAATTATATGCGTAATACAAGATCAACACCCCTTTTAAGTCGATAGAACCTTATGCAAACAGAATACGGGAAAATATCAGACAATTTTACTAGAGGAAAACTAATCAATCTTTGCAAAGATAGAGATGGTGTTCAAACAGGACCGTTCGGAAGTCAATTACATCAAAGAGACTATGTAAACAAAGGCACACCTATAATTACTGTTGAGCATCTGGGTGATAATAGAATTCTGCATGAAGATACACCATTTGTAAGCGATGCAGATAAAAAACGGCTTAATAAATATACCCTAAAAAAGGGTGATATCGTTTTTTCGAGAGTTGGCTCCGTAGACAGAAGAACAATTGTTCGAGATGAATAAGATGGGTGGATGTTTTCTGGGCGTTGTTTGCGTGTCAGAATAAATCAAGAATTAATGGATCCCTTTTATCTTTTCTATTTCTTTGGTTGGAAAAAACACAAAATTCGGCAACTGACTTGACAATTATTATATATCGATATATAATTAGTAAGACGATCGACTAATCGATGAGGAAATCATGGAAGCTGTAAAAATTAGTTCAAAATATCAAATCGTAATTCCCAAATCTGTCAGAGAAGTAATTGGATTGAAGGTGGGAGAATCATTTCAAGTAGTGCCATATGGAAACCGGATTGAATTGGTGCCGATAAGGCCAATGAAAAAGGTAAAAGGATTTTTAAGGGGAATGGATACGAATTTTTTTCGCGAGAATGACAGGTTATGAACATTGTAGACACTTCAGGCTGGCTTGAATATTTCGCCGGGTCATCACGCGTTAAGTATTATGAAAAAGCTGTTGAAAAAACCTCAGAACTTCTTGTCCCGGCTGTCTGTGTATATGAAGTGTTTAAAAAGCTGTTGACCGATTATGGAGAAGACGAGGCTTTGACTGCCATCGGTCATATGAAGACAGGCAAAGTAATTGACATTGATTTTGGGATATCTGTCCAAGCAGCAAAAATAAGCAAAGAACACAAAATTCCAATGGCAGACAGTATAATCCTCGCATGCGGCATCAAACATAATGCAGTTATATATACCCAGGACTCTGATTTTAAGAAGATGCCTAATGTAAAATACTTTGAAAAAAGAAAATCCGCATAACAATTCATTAAGGGTCAGGACAGAAAGGAGATTGCACCATCCTGGATTTTTTAAGGCAGATTTGCAGATCCATGTGGTTTGAATCTTCTACCTTAAATTGGGAGAACCCTGAAGTTCCGTGATCAATACATCCTTTATACAGGCGTTCAAGTCTGATACGTCCTGGCTCGGCAGGGTGCAGGAGTATTTTCAGGTAGACGACGCCTTACTTGCCAATATCATCGCGTGTTTTTTCGCGGATCGCCCGCGAACGGGGCTACCGGTCCGGCTTCCCGAGTGGGCCGATGAACTGAAGGGAGCGGCGCTTTTAGAAAAGCAGGCAGAGGTGATAAAACAGCATGGATTTGATACTGACATGTCGATTTTGGGCGTCATGCACCTGGAATACATCATTCGCGAGGATTACCGGGATGAAGACTATGAACAATTTTTCAACACGCTGGAAACGCTGATGCATAAAACCCCGGAACCCCATATCCTGGATTTCGGCTCCGGCATGAGCGGTTTCGGACAACTTGCTCTTGCCGCTTACCCGGTAACCTGCACGTTCGCTGATGTTGATCCGGAAACGCTTAACTATCTGCAATGTATCTGTGACAGTAAGTGGCCGGGCCGCGCGGAAACTCAAGCGCTGCCTGTTCTTGGAAATCCCGTGGCCAAACGGCACCGGGTGCGGATTAACCCTCAGGCCGTCACCGGCGCCTTTGATGTGATTATTGCCGCGGATGTGCTCGAACATATGCTCGATCCGCTGACCGCATTGATACACTTATATGATAGCTTGAACCGGCCCGGCTTTTTCTATGTTGTCTATCCCGATACTATCGAGGGAGACTGGCACACTCCCGAAGCTCATTTTCTGCGCCCCAGGTGTCTTTCTTTTTTAACCAGAACCTGCCTTCACCAATCCATCCCCGTGTGGGTAAAGGGAGGGAGCTCCGGGCAATCGTTGAAACACTTGTTAAGAGGCGTGGTTAAGCGAACAGTCCGGGCCCCTCTTACGCGGATTGAGTACAAAATCGCAGCGCCTTACTGGGTTCGGAAATCGCGCAGGTTCGCCCGCAAATACTTTACAGAGCATGGCGATGAACTGCTTGACACGGTAAGGAACAAGGCTAAAAGGGTGGTACGATTGGAAGAGCTTTTGGCCAGTATTGACTGACGGGGACTTTGGTCCCCAACGGCCTTCCACAGGCAGGCCATCAGAACGAAACGGGTGCAGATATGTCAGCATGAATGAAGAAAAGTCCATAAATCTAACCTTAGCAGGCCCTTGCGGGTTCTATTGCGGCACGTGCAGGCATTACCTGGCGAGAGCAAAGGGAATGTTAAAAGAAAAAAACCTGAAGCACGGATGCAGGGGTTGCCGGATACAGGAGAAGCGTTGCGCCTGGATTAAAAGAGATTGCGCGTTGGTAAGGAAACATCAGATAGAGTTCTGTTTTCAGTGCGGGGATTTTCCATGCGCTAATCTCAAGAAACTGGATGAACGTCATGTCCGCGATGATAACATGAGCCTCATTGATAATCTGCTCCGGATACAAAAGATTGGCCCGGAGCGATGGCTCAGGGAACAGGAGGACAGATGGAGATGCCCGGCATGCGGAGGAACCATAGGTGTCATGGACGGGGAATGCTATGATTGCGGGAAGGAAGCCGATTGCACATAAAGGGATTTGGAGTTCCGATAGAGATGTCCCCGCACCGGTCCTCCCTACTCGTCCTGAGATTAATTTAACTTTGGTGCCGGAATGCCTCGCAGGGCGGATGGATTTGGCCTGCATATCATTAAAATATTGCACAGTAATCAATCCAAAGCCCTGAAATTTTCCACCAAGAGAAAGAGCAGGGGCCGGGCCGCCCTCTTTTTGAAACCTCCGGCGCTCAAGGCGCCTGGCGACGGGAAGATCGTCCGGCATTAACGGAAAGCTGCACTTTGAGCATTATCTATTTGAAAACAAGCAAAAAAACCGGGAAGGTACCGGCCGGGAAACGCCCTTGGCGGCCGTTCATGATCACCGCTATACTACTCCTGACGGGCTTTACCCTGAGGAACATGGCCGAAGCCCAAACGCCGGTGGAACTTCATGGCCGGCTCAGGGTAGAGGGGAATAAAATTCTGGATGAGCAGGGCGATACTGTGCAGCTGCGCGGGATGAGTTTTTTCTGGAGCCAGTGGATGGGGAAATATTACCATAAAAAGACGGTCAATTGGCTGGCCGATGACTGGAAGGTGACTGTGGTGCGCGCGGCGCTGGGAGTTAAGCATACCGGCTCCCAGAGCGGATATCTTTACGACGGCTCAGAAAAGAAAAAGGTGACGGCGGTGGTTGAAGCCGCGCTGAAAAAGGGAATTTATGTGATTATTGACTGGCATGACCATTTTGCTTATAAGAATCTGAAGGAATCCAGGCAGTTCTTTGAGGAGATGGCGCGGCGATACGGAGAATATCCCAATATCATTTACGAGATCTATAACGAGCCGGAGAGGGTTTCCTGGTCTGAGACCGTCAAGCCCTATGCGCGGAGCGTCGTCAAGGCCATACGAGGGATTGATCCCGATAATCTCATCATCATAGGCACGCCATACTGGTGCCAGCATGTGGATGAATCGGCACGGAATCCTCTAAAAGGACAAAACCTTGCCTATGCGCTTCACTTCTATGCCGCCAGCCACGGGGCTGACATCCGTGAAAAGGCGCGGTATGCGCTGGAGCAGGGAATCCCTCTGTTCGTGTCGGAATTCGGAACCTGCCTGGCTTCCGGCGATGGCTTTCTGGACAGCCTGGAGACCGAAGCGTGGTTCGGCTTCATGGACGAACACAAACTGAGCTGGTGCAACTGGTCCATCGCCGATAAGCCGGAAACGGCTTCGGCGCTCGTGCCGGGCGCGCGGTATTCCGGCGGGTGGAAACAGAAAGATCTTACGCGATCGGGCAGGATTATCCGGCATAAACTCCGTCAATACTCGGGAATAATAGACGCGCCTGCCGAGAAAGAAAAAGGGAAAAAGTCATGGTTCCGGGTCCGGCCCTTGCGATGATTTCTGGCGGAAGGCTTTAAGCCGTGCCTGGGTTTTTAAACAAAGCGGCCAGGTGGCGGTTCTGATTGCAAAAATCCGGCTGAAGAAAACGTGCGAATCTATGGGTACCTGGTCTCCGGATCTGGAAATACTAAATAACCTTCAGCAGGGATCCGAAAGGAGCGCCGGCAGTTCGGTTATTCGGCCGGAATGACTATTTTTAGAGGTGCCCTGAAGAAAGGTGCCGGACCCGATGAGGCTTTGCCGCACGTTAGCACATTACCTAAAAAAAAGGGGAGGAAAAGATGAAAACTGTAAAGATAACTGCTCTCATGGGCTTGATAATCACAGTCTTGTGTTTTATGAGCTGCGCCCCTAATAACGAAAGATATGTGTCGGAAGCCGCCGGGTTCTGGCCGGGATTGTGGCATGGTCTGATATGCGTCATCACCTTTATCATCAGCCTCTTTTCCGAAAATGTCGGCATATACGAGGTTAATAATACCGGTGGCTGGTATGATTTCGGGTTCATGCTGGGAATAGCGATTTGCCTGGGGCAGGGTGGAAAATGTTGTTCTGGAAAGAAGAAAAAGCGCTCAGTGAGTTGTAACGAAAAGGAATGGGAAGAGATAGGTAAGAAAGTAGAGGAGAAAGTGCGAAGGGGAATTCAAAAGTGGGTTGAAGAGCCGGATAAGGAAAAAATGGATGGGAACGTTGAAAAGAAGGACTGGAAAGCGATTGGAAAGAAGGTCGAAGAAAAGATAAAGCGCGAGTTAAAAAACTGGGCTGAGAAATAGAGACTGCCCGTAACCTGAAAACGCGGTTTTTTTTTAATGGTACCTTCTCGGATTCCCTTCCAGAATCGGGGATAGAGGCGCGCCCTGCCGACCGGATAAGGCTCAGCTACGAAAACCAGAAGCCGGACCAGGTGTTTATTTCGTTTTGACGTGTTTCCATGGCAGGGTAGTTAAGAGTTGAGAGCAGTGGGTTCAGACAACGTTTACCCCACCACTCAAAAGCTGATGAGGCTGGCGTTGACCAGGGCCTGAAATAACATCACCAGACCTATCAGGGTAATCAGGAGAGCGCTTATTATCGGCATGCGCGCCAGGAATCGCGCTCCCTTGTCGAACTTGTTGAGTAAGTCCTTGGCGGACACCATCATAATTCCAATCGCTATCAGCACCGCGGCAATGCCGGCGCTGAAAACAACTATTATCAGCAACCCGAAAACTATCCTGTTAATGGCCGCCGCAATTAAAAGCAGGACGATGGCGTCAGGGCAGGGGACGATACCGCCCACAATTCCCAGGGTCAACAGGTTCCACAGGGAAATGGGCTGACGGTCCCTGTCTGCCCTTACAGCGGCGGCGCTCCCGTGTTTGGCCTGGGCGGTTGCGTGTTCATGCCCAGGTATGTGATGATGTTCAGGATGATGCTCATGCTCATGATGTGCCTCATCCTGATGGTGTCCATGATGATGGCCATGCTCATGGGCGTGATGACTGAGCGCATGGGGGTGACTGTGTCCGGGGCGGTGTTCATGTTCTCCCCTATGCTCATGATGATCCCCGTGCTCATGCGCATGTTCATGCCCTTTTTCGTCGGATTCATGAGGACGGCCTGTTCCCGGGCCGGGCAGGTGGCTGTGCCGGATTCCGAAATGCGTATGGCTGTGTTCCTCTTGCGGGGCGCCTGCTCCGGAATGTTTTTCCAGGATAACCCTTTTATATGCCTGCAGGAAAAGCCAGACTCCCATGATTACTATCAGCGCTCCGGTGATGATGCCCAGCCACATGTTCACGGTTTCGGGCAGAATGTACTGGGAGAGGAACAGGACCACCAGCCCCAGCATGATGACGCTGAAGGTATGGGTAAAGGTAACTACCAGCCCCAGCAGGATGGCGTGCCAGATGGTGCCCCGGGATCCCACCAGGTATGCGGCCACCAGGGTCTTGCCGTGTCCGGGCTGCAAGGCGTGCAGCGCGCCGATGAAAAAAGCCAGGACCAGGGTGGAAATCACGATAAACAGGGTCAGCCTGCCCTGCAGGGCATTCTGGATTTTCAATTTTACTCTGGCATATTGGCTGCTGTCTTCCGGGAGGCGTTCCGGGGGAGAGCCCGGGCCCCAGGAAAAGGAATTTTCCCCCTGCTGGATTGCCCTTTGTTCCGGCCCGGATAAGGCGGACTCGTTTGTGACAAGTGATGCTTGTCCCCGACCCGGAAGCTCCAGGGCCCTGGCCAGCATGGCGGCTTTGACGCCGGCCGCGTCCCCGGTCTGTTCATGTTCAGCGGCAGGGAGCTTTTCCGCGGCCGTGAATTTTTCAGTCTGTGACAGAAAAGATATTTCCGCTTTTCTCCAACTGGTGGTCCTGTCGCCCAGGATAATGTTTTCTTCCCGGTGGAAACGAAAAGATTCCTTCCCGGGAATTTCTCCATCATTCTTGTCTAAAAACACCAGAGTATGCTGGCCCGGGGAAAGCTCTTCGAATACATGCTCAAAAAAGTAGATCATGCCGTAGGGCCTTATCATTTTGAATGTGCGCGTGTTGACCAGTTCAAGCCGCGTTCCATCCAGATGCAATTCTAGGCCCTGCATTATCTCATCTGAACTTCCAGAAAGAAAAGCGAACTTTTCCTGGGGGCTTATGTATGAATCATTGTTGAGATTCATCTGGAAGTAGAGGAGAACCGCCTGAATCTCTGTCATGGAAACGCCGTAGGCCAGGGAGGTTTTGGTGTCTGATATCCGAATGTCGCTGAAATGGTCAATTTCCCGGACCGGGAAAGTGTGGGCAGAAGCAGGGGACCAGAGCGGTGCCAGCAGCAGGGCCAAAACTGACATGGTGTTTTTCAACATAGAGTGCAAAATTAGCAAATGTACCCAATAATGAAATTCACTGGTTTGTGGCTTTATTTATTTTAAAATTTATGGGCAGAAATTGATTCTCGCGCGGAGGCGCAGAGAAATGAAAGAGGTTGGTTTTCCAGTATGGGCCCGCCTCTTTTCGAAGAACTGACTCTGCCAAATACACGAGCGGTTCAGTGTATGTTGTGTTTTTTGATGTTAAGATTAAGGTAATTCATCCTTCATCCTGATTTTGGACCAGTCCCTTCGGGCCTGGGCAAGCAAGCCGGAATGACTACTTTTAGAGGTGCCTAATAGAGGGAAATACTGACTTCACATGAAATCAGAAACATATAATGGGTTGCGGGCCATCTGCGGCAGGGACGCCGTGTTAACGGATCCGGCTTCCCTGCTGGGGTATGAGAATGATGCTCTGGCTTTTCGCAGGCACCGTCCGGACTGCGTGGTGATCCCCGGAAGTTGTGATGAATTAAAGCGTGTTATCAGGTTTTGCCGGAACATTGAATTCCCCTATACTCTTCGCGGTGCTGGCACCAGCCTTTCCGGCGGTCCGGTGGCGGCTCAGGGAGGATTGATAATTCACCTTTCCAGATTGCGGAACATCCTGGAAATAAACGAAGAGGACCTCTTTTGCGTGGTTGAGCCCGGTGTGGTGCTGGATCGGTTGAACAAGGCTTTGGGAGCTCATGGTTTGTTTTATCCGCCTGATCCTTCCAGCGGTCTGTCCTGCACCCTCGGGGGAAATGTGGCGGAAAACGCGGGGGGGATCCGATGCTTCAAATACGGCGTCACCGCTGGTTATGTTCTGGGACTCGAGATTATTCTCCACAGCGGGGAAGCCGTAACCCTGGGAGGCCCTGCCGGGGGCAGGGGCATGGGGAATGGCCCTTGCTGGAAGTCCCTTATTGTGGGCTCCGAGGGTATCCTGGCTGCCATCAGTAAAATCTGGTTGAGGCTAAAGCCCCTGCCTGAGAAAATCTGGACGTTTCTGGCTGGTTTTAAGACCATGGACTTTGCCATGGATGCTGTGGTTCAACTCACACGCAGCTCTGTTATGCCTGTGGCGCTGGAATTCATGGACAACCGGGTGGTTCAGCTGGTGGAAAATTCGTCTT
The DNA here is from genome assembly GCA_042567505.1 of Fibrobacterota bacterium. Classification (GTDB taxonomy): domain Bacteria; phylum Fibrobacterota; class Fibrobacteria; order UBA11236; family JADFYW01; genus JBHPJW01. The sequence continues at coordinate 93,871 of JBHPJW010000001.1, read as the reverse complement.
TTTCCGTTGGTCTGGACCGGGACCGCTGTTACCTGCTGGTGGAGATTGACGGCCCGGCTGATTTAGTCAACTGTCAGGTTGATGAAGTAGTGAAACTGCTTGAACGGAGCGGGGCGGAGGATTGCAAAAAAACCAGTGACAGCAAACAGCGCCTGGAACTGTGGAAGGCCAGGAAGGCTTTTGGGGGGCTTTTAGGACAGATCAGTCCGGAAATTATGTCGCAGGACTCTGTGGTGCCGCCCACCAGGATTAGCGAAGTGCTGACCTACATATATGGGGAAGCCGACCGGATGGGTGTCCAGGCCCTGAGCGCCGTGCACGCGGGAGATGGAAACATGCATCCAAATTTTTTATTTGACGCGGAAAAACCGGGAGAATTGAAAAACATAAAACGGCTGGGGAAAAAGCTCATGGAAAAGGTGGTGGCCGAAGGAGGCATGATAACCGGGGAACACGGCCTGGGAAATGATAAACTCGAGTATCTTCCCATGGTTTTTACCAGAGAGGAGACCGTGTTTCAAAAAGCCCTGCTGGCTTGTTTTAATCCCAATCACCGCCTGAATCCTGGAAAGGTTTTTTCAGGAAGGGACTTCAGAGCCTGACGGTTTTTTTCTGATCAGCTAAGTCCGGTTTTAACAGCAGCTGGGGTTTGCGTTTTTGAATTTGTTCCAGGAGTTCTTCATCCAACCCGGCCATGAAGAGGGTCCTGGTCTTTTGCAGTTGCCGGAATTTCAGGTTCCTGGCCTGCCGGAGATCAGTCTGAATAAGAGAAGCGTTTTTCAAGTTGGTCCCGGCCATGAACCCGCCCATTCTGCTCCTGATGAGTCCAGCGAATCCCAGGTTGGCTTCTCTAAGATCAGCTTTTCTCAGGTCAGCTTCCAGCAAACTTGCCTTCCAGAGATCCGAACCGGTAAGGTCTGCCCCCCGAAGGTTGGTATGGCTGAGGTCGGCGTATCCAAGGTTAGCCTTTTTCAGGCAGGCCTCCCTCAGGTCTGTTTCCCTCAGGCTGGCTTTTTCCAGGTTGGCCTCTTCCAAACGGGTTTTTTTATACCCGGCTTTGGCCAGCCGGGAGCGGTTGAGATTGGCATAGGACAAGTTGGCCTTGTTCAGACTGGAGCCCCGCAGATCACTTTCGTAGAGGTTGGCGTTCTCCAGGTTGATCCCGTCGAGGTTTATCTGTCTGAAGTCGACGTTCCTGAGGTCAGCGTCTTTCAGCGTGGCATCCCTGAAATCAACCGAAAAATATTTATCCTTTAATATTACCCCCCTGAGATCAGCCCCGCTCAAGTTGGCGTTGGTGAAATCAACGCCGCTCAAATCGGCCCCGCTCAGGTCGGCTTTTTCCAGGTTGGCATTGGTAAGGAAGGTCTTCCTCATGTTTCGTTTCAGATTGGCGCCGCTGAGGTCGGCGTTTTTCAAGTCGGCGTTTTTCAAGTTAACACCGCAGAGCATGGCGTTATTCAGCTTTGCCTTTTTCAAGTTGATTCCGTTGATGTCGGCGTTTTCCAGGTTTGCGTTTTCCAGATTGGCCTTGTGCAGGTTGGAACCGGCAAACTCAACACCTCCCAGATCGGCGCCCCGCAGGCAGGCCTTTTTGAAATTGGTTTTGAAAAAATGCGCCTTACCGAGCCCGGCCGCGCTTTCCAGGTCCGCTTCCTCAAAGTTGGTATCCCCCAGGCGGGCCTGGTTGAGGACCGTCTGCTTGAGTACGGTGCCGCTGAAATTACATTCCTCCAGGTTGGCCCCCCGAAGGTTGGCGGCCGTCAGGTTGGCGTTGCGCAGGTCAGCCCCTTTGAGGTTGGCCTTAAACAGGTTGGCCCCGCTCAGGTCGGCTTCCCTGAGATCAGCCCCGCTCAAATCCACCTTGTGCAGGTCAATTCCCTTGAGGACGGCCTTTTTCAGCCTGGCCCCGTTGAGCTCGGTGTCGCGAAAGCTGGCGCCTGTGAATTCCGCGTTCCGCAGATCAGCCCCTATAAAGCTGGCCCGGTTGAGGTTGGCGCCGCTGAGGTCCGCAAAATTGAACTCGGCGTCTATACAACTGGCTTCCGCCAGATCGGCCTTGCTCAGATCGGCCATGTTCAGTTGGGCGGCATACAGGTTTGCGCCGCGGAGGTTGGCGCCGCTGAGATCAGCCTCAATGAGATTGGAGCGGCTGAGGTTGGCTTTTTTAAAATTGGAACCGCTGAGGTTCTTGCCATGCATGTCGGATTCTTCCAGGTTATTGCTTGGCTTTTTGAAGATGGCGGTTATTCTGGTGGTCAGACTCATTATCCAGTCCTTTTCAGTTTCAGTATTCTTTAATGTTAAAAGGATCCGGTTTTAATGGATTGAGGAGTCAGTATTGAAAAACCAGGGGGCGATTTTAGGTTGCAACCTGATTCCTGACTCCTCCCCCCTGGATCCTTCCTGCCATGTACCGCAGTACTTCCCCGATAACTTTCAGGTGAATGTATGAAAAAAATAACCTGCCGTAAAACCTAAATTTTAACCCAACTAAGGACAGGTTCAGGCAGGGATGACTATGTTTTACCTGCCATGTCCCTGTTTGAGCCATTTTATGATCCGGAGAATTCCACCATCTGTGTGGACGCTGACGCCACCGTGAAGCAGATAAACACAGGGACAGGACCGGACGGCCTGTATTTCCCCCTTTGGATAGAGGAAGACCGGAGCCTGGCGGACCATATCTACTCTCAGCCCTTTGCTTCCCGTTCTTTCCGCTACGGTACATTTGGCGATAATGTGCTGGGCATGAATTTCAAGGCGGGCGGAACTACGGTGAAAATAGGCGGCCGGACCATTAAAAATGTGGTGGGATTTGATTTCATACGGTTTCTCTGCGGATCGGGAAAACGGTTCGGGGATATTGAACAGCTGGTGGTGAGGCTGCGTCCCCTGGCGGAGTGCAGCGGCGCCTGGGTGGTGAAGGGAGATTACCCTTCCCTGGACGGTTTGAGAAAAACTTACCTTAAAAGCCCCTGGTCCCACTCGGCCGATGCCTTTGATTTTGATGTGGATGAAAAGGGCCTCAGGCTGTTCCTGCTCTTCCCCTTTTCCCGGGGCCAGGAAGGGGTGTTGCAGGAATACCTGGACGAATTAGGCGGCAAATTTGGTGTGGAGATTAGTCCCGTGGATGGTCTTCCAGTCTGTGAATCAGCGCCCCTGGCCAGGATCAAGACTACCCTGTCCCGGACCCTGCCGGAAGCCTCTGACCTGGTCCGGAGGTTTGGCGGCCGGTCCCGTGGTTATCTGGGCAATGGGTTCTTCATGTATCAGACAGACGCGGCGCGGTCCCCCGGAGATGAACTGACCAGTTACCTGCAGGACCTGCACAAACGCGTTTCCAGCCAGGGCGGGCATGTCGATTCCCCAGGCCTGAAGTATAAGCCAAGCGAAGAGGAGGAAAGGTGGGAAGAGGTGTTAACGGAGGAATGGTCGAAGCTTGGTGAGATGGACTAGGGATTGGATTTTATTAAGGTGTGAGGTGTGAGGTATGGCCGAACCCCCTTTGTAGAGACGTAGCGTGCTACACCTCTACAAAGGGCTTTCCTATTGTTTTTTTTTCATCATCCATTCCAGGTATTCAGTGATCTTCCCCGTAAGTCCATAGGGAAGATTAAGCAATATATAAGGAGTACCCTCAGGCGTTTTTGCTTCAACTATTTCCATAGTCCCGCCATATACTCGTACTGCATATGGGTGGTTAGTCCGGTTAATAAACTGATGTAAGGATTTCAGGCTTCCTTTTTTTCCCGACTTAACTTCAACAGGGATAACATATTGTTTATATGGCAGCAGGAAATCTATTTCGGCGTTGGACTGTTTTTTCTCTCTCACCCAGAAGTGAATGATTCTCCGGCTTCCTGAATGCGTGGCAATCAATTCCTGGCCAATAACGTGTTCGGCAATGAGTCCCCGATAAAAGTCATTGATATCATTGCTCTGGAAAAAATACTTCTGCATGCCGGTGACAAAATTCAGGAGTCCGGTATCCAGGAACTGCAGCTTCGGGGATTTTTTTAGATCGGGAATTACCGGGGGCTCAACAGCGGTTGATGGGCGGAACAGGTACAACAGCATGGCCCGTTCCAGCGTTTTTATGGCCTCGCCTATTTCTCTTGACCGGTAATTTGAGTTGCCGAACCCATGGAATTTAATTCTTTTACCGGCCTCGAACGGTGCGGATTCTATGACATGACGTATACACTGGTCCATTGAGAGGTTTCTGGCGTATTTACTTACGTCATCAAGGTATGAAGTGATAACTTCCCGGAAGATATCAGCGAGCTCTGTAATGTCGCCGGTTTCGAAATATGCTGCCGCCACTTCCGGCATCCCTCCTATGAGGGTGTATTTATGAAATAGTTCATGAAGCCTGCTAAGCGCCAAATCAGGAATCGGCACTTGATGATAATATGAGAGAAGGCTGTCTTCTCCTTTTGCTTTTAAAAATTCCTCAAACGTCATTGGATACATGAACATGTATTCCACCCTGCCCACGGGAAAACCCACCTGCTTGCCGCCCATCATCGTCTCCGGAAGCGAACCGGCCGCGATAATATGAAGGTGTCCGGCCTTCTCATAAAAGTAACGCAGCATGGCGACTGCCTGGGGCGAATTCTGTATTTCATCAATAAAAAGAAGCACCTTTCCTTTTGACATTTTTTGATTTTTATTCAAGTAAATAAACTGGATTAGCTCATCCACTTCCAGACCATGCTGGAACATTTCGGCGTCTTTGCGGTTATCGAGATTAAGGTGAATGAATTGATCGAACTTGCTGGAAAACATCTCAACGGCAGTTGTTTTGCCCACCTGCCTCGCTCCCCTTATTATCAAAGGTTTGCGGTCTTTTTTTTCTTTCCACCTGTCCAGTTCAACGAGTATTTTCCTGTAAATCATTCAAATCCCTTTTTTCTTGTAAAATCGCTAATATTTCATGAAGTCAAGCATATTTTATCAAATATATGTAATAAAGTCAATGTTATATTGTAGTATTGTTGTAACAAAAACAGGGGTATTTGCGCCTTTTCATAGAAAGAAAACGCCATCTGTGAGGTTTAAGATGGTCAAAATACCCCGACAAATATGAGGAAAACGCAAAACTCCTGCTTATCAGCATTGAAAAAGAGGGATTGAAGGCTGTGGAGCCGTATACAAAGGAAGCGGGATGTAAATCACCAGTTCTTTTGGATGAATACAATAAAGTTGCGGAAAACTACCTCGCAGGGACAGGGATTCATGGCCGCGCCCAGCATGGATCAGCAGGGAAAGACTGTTACCCGTTGGGAATGCGTATACCCACCACAAACTCACAACTGAACTTCCCGCCTACCACCAGGGACATGATTCCCTCTTTCTTCGTGAAGTCCGGTTCGGCGCCTTTGTTGCCGGCCAGGCCGAACCAGGGCTCCAGGCAGACGAACGGCGAGCCGGTTCCTGCCCAGATGCCCAGGCAGGGAAATCCGGTGAAGTCAAGGGTGAGCCGGTAATCCTTCTGCTTGTGTTTAAGGGAAATCCAGTTTGACTTCAGGCCCTTGAAAATAATGGCGTCCCGGTCGAACATGCCGGGGGTCATTTCAATGATGTTTTCATTGTCCAGGAACGGTTCCGGCGGGTCTGTCAGGAGACCCTGGTCAAGCAGATGCCGGCCGGCGGTCTCTTTCCGCTCCAGTTCCAGGCAATAGTCCGCGTACGACTCCCCGTCAAACAGGGGGCAGCGGAAAGCGGGGTGGCCTCCCACCGAAAACCACATCACCTTTTCCTGCTGGTTGGAGACCCTGTATCCCACCTTGAGCCGGTTATCTGCAAGTTGATAGGCTATCTCCAGAGAGAACTGGAAGGGATAGTGCTTTAGCGTTCCGGTGTCATGGGAAAGCTGATAGACCAGGTAATCAGGGCCTTTATGTAACAGGAAAAACTCCTTGTCCCGGGCAAAACCGTGCTGGCCCATGGTGTAGGTTTTTCCCTGGTAGCTGTACTGGTCGTTTTCCAGTTTACCCACGATGGGAAACAGGACCGGCGAGCGTCTTTGCCAGAACCCGGGCCCCGCCTGCCACAGGAACTGTGTATTGTCCTTTACCGACCGCAGGCTCTGCAGTTCCGCGCCACGGCTTTCCACCGCGATTTCCAGGTGGTCGTTTTTGATGGTCTCAAGCATGGGGTTATATATAGATACAGTAGGCGGATTTGTGGAGGTGTGAGGTGTTTGGTGTGAGGTTATGTTAATTCTGGATTTTGAATTTTAAATTCTAAATTAGGCGAAATCATCTTCACGGCTTTGCTTTGGTTTCGCCGGCGAGGCGTCGTAGTTATAGTTCTCGAGAACAAAGGAACAGGAGTCAGGATTAAAGCTTCAGAAATTCGTCTTAGGGTTTTTAAATAATTCAAAATCTAGATTTCAGAATTTAAAATTATTTAAAATCCCAGCTCCTCACTCAAACCTCCCCGGCACCTTTTCCCCACATTCCTCGCACAATCCTTTCTTTATCTTACAAGTCCCCAGCCGGTACCAATCCCGCTCAATCAGGACCGCGCCGCAGGCGGGGCAGAGCGTTGTGCTGCCGGCTGAGTCATGCACATTTCCTGTGTAGACGAATTTGATTCCTTTGGAAAGCGCGATGTCCCTGGCCAGATGCAGGGTCTCAAGCGAAGTGGACCGACGGTCGGTCAGCTTAAAGTCCGGGTGGTAGGCTGAAAAGTGCAGGGGCACGTCAGGCCCCAGTTCTGTCACTATCCATTCTGTCAGGGAATGAAGTTCTGCTTCACTGTCGTTGGCGCCGGGGATGATGAGGTTGGTGATTTCCAGCCATACATCTGTTTCCTTTTTCAGATATATCAGCGTGTCCAGGACCGGTTGAAGATGGCCGGCGCAGAAATCGCGGTAGAACTGTTCACTGAAGGATTTCAGGTCCACATTGGCCCCGTCAATGCCGGCGAAAAAGTCTGGCCGGGCATCCCCGGTTATGTATCCCGAGGTAACCGCCACTGTGCGCACATCCAGTTCCCGGCAGGCCCGGCAGATCTCAATGGCGTATTCGGCAAAGATAATGGGCTCGTTGTAAGTAAAGGCTACGGAGCGGCAGCCGTTCTTTCTAGCGCTCTGGGCAATGGCCCCGGGAGAAGCCGAAGCGGTCATCCGGTCCATGCTGCGGGATTTGCTCAGGTCCCAGTTCTGGCAGAACCGGCACCCCAGGTTGCATCCCGCGGTTCCAAAAGAGAGGATGGTTGAGCCGGGATAAAAATGGTAAAGAGGTTTCTTTTCTACGGGATCAATGGCAAAACCGCTGGTGCGGCCATAGGTTGTCAGCACCAGCTTTCCTCCCTGGTTTTGTCTGACAAAACAGAAGCCCCTGTGTTCCTCCCTCAGCTTGCAGTACCGGGGGCAGAGGGTGCACTTTATGCGCCCGTCATCGAGAGACTCCCAGAAGTCCGCGGGGTGAGGAATTGGCTCAGTCATTTGGCGATAGGCTTGAGTTTATGTAATTATAACTTCTCAATTTTAAATTCTGAATTGAAAGAGTGAATGCCTTCGGCATTTTTTTTTAAAGAACGGAAACTTAGGATTCAGTTCAACAGGTCTGGGATTGAATTGGTGAATGCATTTGGAATTTGTGATAAAAGAATCCGGCTAATAATTTATAATTCAGTCCGCCTCTGGCGGATATAATTTTTTGGATTCTCAGCCCTGATTAAGCGCTCTTGCGGCTTCCATGGCAAAGTAGGTCAGGATAACGTCCGCGCCGGCGCGCTTAATGGAGGTCAGACACTCCATCATGGCGGGTTTTTCCTCCAGCCAACCCTTGGCGGCGGCGGCCTTTATCATTGCATATTCCCCGCTCACGTTATAAGCGGCCACCGGCAGGTTGGAGTTCGCGCTCACCAGCGAAATGATGTCCAGGTAGGGGAGGGCCGGTTTTACCATGAGCATGTCTGCGCCCTCTTCAATATCCAGGTAAATTTCACGCAGCGCTTCACGCGCGTTGGCCGGGTCCATCTGATAAGTCTTTTTATGACGGGGAATGTTTCCGGCCTTTTTTGGCGCGGAGTCCAGGGCGTTGCGAAAAGGGCCGTAGAATGCGGAAGCGTATTTAACCGAATAGGACAGGATACCGACTTTAGCAAAGCCCTCTTCATCCAGGATGTCCCGGATATATTCCACCCGGCCGTCCATCATGTCCGACGGGGCCACCATGTCCGTTCCGGCCCGGGCCTGGGAGAGAGCCATCTTCGCCAGTATTTCCAGAGACTTGTCATTGACAATTTCACCTTTCTCTACCAGTCCGTCATGACCGTCACTGGAATACGGGTCCATGGCCACATCTGTTATCACTGTTATTCCCGGCACTTTGCTTTTTATCCTCTTCACTGCGTTTTGAAGCAGTCCGTTGGGATTAGCCGATTCTGAGGCGTATTTATCTTTTTTTGCATTGGGGACTACAGGAAACAGGGCGACTGCCGGGATCCCCAATTTCCATGCTCTGGTTATGTCCTTTACCTGATAATCCAGGGTCTGACGGAAATATCCCGGCATTGATTTTACAGGGACCTTCCTGGATTTGCCTTCCATAATAAAAACGGGCAGAATAAGATCAGATGGTGTTAAAATGGTTTCCCTTGTCATTTGACGAATTGATGATGAGGACCGGTTTCGGCGCGGCCTTACGGGGAAGTGAAGATGTCCGGTACTCAAAGGGAGATGATCAGTCATAATTATCCGTTTAGTAAAGCCAAGCGTATCTTTTCGGCCGTTTCCGCCAGTTCGTTCTGATCAGCTGGTTTTGCCCTGGCAAAGGTGAGGTCACCCTCAGACATCATAGGAATGAGATGCAGATGGGCGTGTGGCACATCCAGTCCGGCTACCATTATTCCCACTCTTTTGCAGGAGATGACTTTTTCAATGGCCGGAACCAGTTTTTTGGCTGCGAGAAGAATATTAGAAAGCAGATCCTCATCCAAATCAAACAAATAGTCGATTTCCTTTTTCGGCACTATCAGGGTATGTCCCGGATTTATCGGATTGATGTCCAGAAAGGCGATGAACTTTTCATCCTCCAGGAGCATGTGACAGGGAATTTCGCCCTGAATGATTTTAGTGAAGATTGAAGACATGGCTCTTCAGCAATGCCGGCCAGGTTCAGGTGTCCTGCAGATGGGCTTTTGCCTGTTTCAAAGAACTGAAGACAGGTATGAGGTGGAGAATTCCCGACATTTCCAGGGTTGACTTGATGGAGGGCGGAATGTGGCAAACAGCAACTTTTTTTCCGTCCTTATCGCAATGTACTTTGAGATAAATGAGTCCACCCACGGCAATAGTGCTGATGTGGTTGAGTTTGGCGAAGTTCAGTATTATGGAGTCCACTTTCTCCATAATCTGAATTGACCTGGTCTTGAACTCTTCCAGGGCATCCTGTTCAATAAACTCCCCTTTGAGGTTTATGACAGCCTGATTCCTGCTTTTACTAATGGTGGATTCCAGAATGAAGTTGGTGTGTCTGGAAGTATCTTTTTTAGAGGTCATGAGGAAATCCTGATGGGCCGGCAGCTGCTCCACTATCTGGTCGGATGCCTGGATAATTTTCAGAGAGCATTTTCCAGCGCTTAGGGTAGGGATGAGGTCCTCGAAATGTTCCGCCACAGGAGGATCGAGGGCTTCCACATGTCTGAAATCGTAACAGAAAGATTTTTTTCCGATTTTCATAAAATCACGTATCGTGGATTTTAATTCGGTAAAAAACTTGTCGTCAAATGGAGGTTTCAATTCAAAAATGATTCCTGAGTCTTCTCTTTTAATTCTTAACATAGGTCTGGTATTTGTTAATTAATGACAGTTTATTTAACCTGAAGTCCTAAATGTAATAGAAATACCAGTTAAAATTCAAATCCGCTTTTTTTACTTTTCAAGGGCAATTTTCCAACAAATGTGTAAAGGATTAAAAGGTGTCTGATATACGCAGAGGCAAATCCAGACGGCACGGCAGGGCCAGGAGGATGGACGCCGCCAGGCAGTGGAGAGACGGTATTCTGGATGAAGACGCCCCGGAAAAGGTCAGGTGGTCGCGCGAACTGAAAAAGACAAAACCAAAAGTGGCCAGGTCAGAGGGATACCCCGCGGAGGAACTGGAAGGGACTGTCCTGGAAGTGAACCGCAGGACCTGCAGGATATTGGCCCGGGAAGGAGTGGAATTCAGTTGCCATCTGCCGACTAATCTGGACTTGTCAGAATTTACAGGCATGGCTGCGGGTGATAACGTCCTGTTCTCCCCTGAACTGGGCCGGTCAGGATTAATTAAGAGGATTCTGCCCAGGAAAAACCAGATAATCAGATGTGCTCCGGATGATAGAAAGCACCAGATGCTGGTATTGGCCGCCAATGTGGATGCGGTAATAATTCTTTTTTCCTTTAAGCAGCCCTCTTTTAAAGGCAGGCTGCTGGACAGATATCTAGTAAGGATGGAAAAAACCGGTATTGATCCGGTTATTTGTTTAAACAAGTTTGACTTAAAGAAAAAAATCCCTGCGGAAATCATTTATTTAAAAAAACTGGGTTATAATATCCATTTCTGTTCCGCGCGGTCGGGATATGGCATGGATGGGTTGTTTAATTTAATTCAGGGCGGAAAAGCGGTTGTGACCGGGCCATCAGGAGTAGGCAAATCCAGCATCATCAGATATTTCAATCCCGATTTAGGTGTGAAAACCGGTCCGGTCCGCAAATCTGACGGAACTGGGAGGCACATTACCACCAGGTCAAACTGCTATCCGGTTTCTGGAGATACCTGGATAATAGACTCTCCCGGCCTCAGAGAAATGGCCGTAAGAGACATACCCGCGGAAGAACTCGTAAAGGGATTCAGGGATTTTGACAAGCTGGCGGAACATTGCGTTTACCGCAACTGCAGACATGTGAAAGAAGAGGGCTGTGCGGTCAAAGAGGCTGTTGAAAAACAGCAGGTCCCCGTTTTCCGGTATCAGTCCTATTTGAATATTGTGAAAGAACCTTGAGTAATAAATCCCCGTCATGCTTCGCTTCGAGCCTGCCTGCTCCACGAAGCCTCCATAGCTGGAAAGGCGAAGGCGGGTAGAGAAGTCAGCATGACGCATTGTCGTCTCCAGGCCAGATGTCGGACCTCGTTACCCTGACCCACAGACCTTACCGGGTTATTTATATATATTATCCGCTATGGGTCATTTGATATATGCCAAAATTTGCATGGTTTTAACAGTAGGATTTGCCGGCATTAATCTTCACCAGTTTCTTTCTTCTTATAAGTATATCCAGGATAAAATCAGTGAGTTGAAAGACCTGGTGCAGGACGACCGGGATGTCAGGGGACTTAACCTGGTAAGCCTGGTTTTTTATTTCATCCTGCCCACTATCTACTTAATTATTTTGGCCAAGGCCAGGTTCTTCTCCACCGGTGTGATGCTTGTCCTTTCCAAATTCATGGTGACCGCGGCGTTGGGCATGTGGACCCAAAAACGGGTTTTTACCGAACCGGGATACACTAAAAGAATTCATTTGTTGGGGAAAATCGATAATTTCCTGAATATTCTGGTATCAGTGGTCATTGCTTACGTGTTGCTTTTTCCCCTATGATTCTCTGATTCATATTTGAGATAATGGAGCCATAATTGAGGTGGTCCCCTTTCATTCAGCCCATTGGATTAATGGAACCAATCTGTGATAGTCACCGGAATCAAACGGCTGGTAGATACGGTTATATTTTCAAACAGAAGAGAGAATTATTTCCGGATTAATTTTATATTAAATGCTCTATGGGTTTATCCGTTCAGCGCTAATATCAAGTGGAATTGTTATGAAGGATTTTAATAAGGAAAATGTGAAGCGCGGCGGTATGGGGATGGCATGCACAAACAGCGATGGATCTGAAAAGCAACACCGCCATTTTTTTTAAAAAATGAAACAGGGAACATGATGGCAGAGCCGGGCGGCAATGAGAAAAAACTGAATGAGAAGGTGTCTCAGCTGGAGGCAAACCTGGTGGAACTCGAGAGGGAAATCAGCAGGCTCAGACAAGAAAACAGGAATCACTCTAAAGACAGGGAGTTGATCGATTCCTTTATGGACAACATCCCCGACAGCATATATTTCAAGGACAGGCAGGGACGCTTTACTTATGTAAACAAAGCCTGTATTAAGAAGCATCATTTTAAAGACATGTCTGAAGCCCTTGGAAAAACGGACTTTGACTTGTTTACAGCGGATCATGCCAAGCCGGCCTATGAAGATGAACAGCTGGTAATTACTTCCGGCAAGCCCATTGTCTGCAAGGAAGAACTGGAAACCTGGGAGAGTGGAAATGAGACATGGGCTTCCACCACCAAGGTTCCCCTGTTGAATAAACGGGGAAAGATAATCGGGACTTTCGGGCTGTCTAGAGACATTACCAGTCTGAAGCAGTCGGAACTTCGGTTGCAGACCCTGATGGATAATATTCCCGACAATATTTATTTCAAGGATGAGGAAAGCCGCTTTATCATGATGAACCGAGCCTGTGCCCGGCGTTTCGGGCTGGATGACCCGGATGATGCGGTTGGCAAGACGGATTTTGACTTTTTCTCCGAGGAGCATGCAAAACCGGCTTATGATGATGAAAGGAAAGTCATCGAGACCGATGAACCCATTATCGGGAAAGAGGAACTGGAGACCTGGCCGGACGGCCGGGTTACCTGGGCATCCACCACCAAAATGCCCCTGCACAACAATAAGGGAGAGATAATCGGGACCTTCGGCCTTTCCAGGGACATCACCCGCATCAAGGTGGCGGAGCAGCGGTTGCAAACCCTGATGGACAATATCCCTGACGCCATATACTTCAAGGATGAGCAGAGCAGGTTTATCCTGGCGAATCGCACCTGTGCTATCAAGGTCGGCATTGAGAATCCATCTGAATTGATCGGCAAATCAGACCTGGATTTTTTTACTGAAGAGACCGCTGGAGAATGGGTAAAGGCGGAACGCAGGATAGTGGAGACGGGCGAAGCCATTATTAACCAGGAATTTACAGAGCCAGGGTCTGGTGGCGATGAGGAATGGATTTCCACCACCAAAATGCCTTTTCGCAACCATAAGGGAGATATAGTGGGTACGTTTGGCGTGTCGCGGAATATCTCTCGATTAAAAAGAGCGGAGATAGCCCTGCAGAAATCAAATGAAAACCTGGAAAAGATAGTTGCCCAGCGAACCGAAGAGCTGCGCAAGGCCAATGAAGGCATGAAAATCCGGATTCAACAACTTGACTACCTGAACAAAAAAGCCAGGTTTTTCACCCAACTTATAGACCGCGATACCCTGCTCCCGGCGATTTTTTACGCTTTTGTAGAGCGGTTCCCCAATGGAGAGGTACATCTCTGCGAGATGAGGCAGGGGACACTGAAAACCGCATACAACACCGAAGGCCTGAAGGATGGAGATAATCTTTCCGCCTGCATCAGGGCGCTGGAATACCTGGAGACTGATAAAGAGGGTGATGTTTTTATGGAGGGAGACTGGACCCGCAACTCCCTGTTGAAAGATCTTTTCAGCGATTCTATGAAGAACTTGCCCTGTTATTTAGTTGTTCCCCTTATAACCGACATGAAACTACGCGGGGCAGTTCAAATATTCGCCCCTATGAATTTCAGGGATATTTATGATCAGGAAAACACGGTTATCAACACTTTGGCGGCCCAGTCGGCCATGTCCCTCGACAACGCCAACAACTACCGGCAGTTGTCGGAAAGGGCCAGGATACAAAGTGAACTGGAGATCGCCCAGGGTATTCAGAAAAGGTTTACACCTGAGGACCCCATGATTCCCAAGCTTAAGATAAAGGGTGTCTGCCGGCCGGCCAGCGAGGTTGGGGGTGATTACCTCGATTTTTTTCAAAACAACCTCGGGGATTGGGTCCTGGTGATTGCCGATGTATGCGGCAAGGGCATACCCGCAGCCCTCGTAATGACCAGCCTGCGAAGCATTATCCGTACGGAAGCGCGGGAACAGGACTCCTCCAAAGCGCTGTTATGCGCAGTGAACAGTCTGATGGGCAGGGAACTTCAGCTTGACAACTCATTTATAACCTGCATGGCGATAATTGTTAGCAGGGATGGTGAATCAATGAATTTCACCCGGGCCGGCCACCCTTTGCTGATATCCTACAACTCCAACAGAAAACCCAGAATGATACCTGCTCCGGGTATTGCCCTGGGGATGCTGCTCGGAGAGCAGTTCGAATCTGTGGTGGAAGAGGTCCATTTGGATTTGAAAAGCGGAGACAGGTTTCTCGCTTATACCGACGGTCTGGATGAAGCCATGAATTTCGATAAAGAAACCTATGGTTTAAAGCGGTTATTCGGGTTACTTACTAAGAGCCAGAATAAAAAACCAGAGGAGTTAGTCGCTACTATTCTGCAGGATCTGGAGGATTTCTGCGGCGGGCAAAGACAGTATGATGACCTTACTTTGTTTGCCATGGAGAGGCTTTAGTGGTTTCAACACAGAGATTACTTCTCTTTTGCGTCAGTCAGTGATGGTGTCCTATATATCTTCTCCCCAGGTTTTTTTCATGTCATCGCGGTAAGCCACAGCACCTTCCAGAAAATACTTTACGAATTTTAAACTGTCGTGTTTTTTTGCCAATGCAAGCGCAGCATCAAAGACTTTTTCAAAGTAACGGTTTCCCAGCTTTAATTCCCGGATAGATGTAAGGATAGTGTCCATGGCGTCAGCCGCCTCAACAATCTTCCCTTCCTTACCGTGTTTGGCGTCTTTGGTATGTTTTATGTAATTGCGTTTTAATGAAAGCGGCAGCTCCTTGTATATTTCATCTTCTATGAGGTCCGGAACGATTTCTTTCAGTAATTCCGCCAACCTTCCTCCTTTGTACCGGTGCTTAATTGAATGAGGAATGTCCGAAAGGATGGATTCTTCAAAGTCGTGAAACAGGGCTTTGCGAAGGACCGTTTCGATGAGGATATCAGAAGACTTCTCATAATCCGCTATCATCAGCGCCAGAGCTGTTACATTAAACGAATGAGCTGCCACAGATTCAAATTGAATCATGGGCAGGGTTCCGAATCTCTTGATGGAACTGGTATTTTTCAGCCTTTCAAAAAAGCTGAACAAATCATCTGAGACCTGGACTTCTCCTGCCTGAGGATTGGCAGCGGATCGCTCAACCTTCTTCGGGCCGGTTTTTTTTGGTTTTACCCTTTTCATTTCATTCCTTGCAGTTTTCGCTATTTCAATGATGTGGCAAAATCCAATAGCGAGTCGAATTGAGAGGCCGATGGGACGTCGATGCCATTGCTTTCAGGATTTGATTTAATCAGAAAGCTTTTTACTCCAGCCGCTTCTCCTGCCTGCACATCCCTCAATTTATCACCCACGCTGAAACAGCGTTTGAGATCAAGGTTGTATTTTTTCTGTAAATGCAGGATCATCCCGGGTCTGGGTTTCCTGCAGTCACACGAGGTGGCAAATTCAGGCACTTTTCCATTCTCCAGATGAGGACAATATACAGTCTCAGTAATAGTAATCCCGTTTTTTTTAAGGAATTCATGGATTTGACAATTCAGATTATCCACCTGATCAATGGAAAAAAAACCTCTGGCAATTCCAGACTGGTTCGTGGTAATAAAGAGGAGAAAACCTGCATCCTGCATGATTCTCAGGGCCGGGATGACACCATCCAGGATTTGGAAGTCCTCGAATTTAATCAGGTAATTGGTATCCCTGTTAATGGTATCGTCCCTGTCGAGGAAAATGGCCTTATGCATGGTTTGCAAAGGTAATTATTTTAAATCTGCAGCAGAGTTTATTGGAGTAGTGGAGGATTGGGGCTTTATCGTGTATGAGACCGTCATTGCGGCCATTGCCCGTGATATGAGTGTTATAGTGAAGCAATCTCCTCCAGGCAATCTGTCCTTGAGGGAGATCGCTTCGGTGGCAATATGCAAGGTTTCCTCGCAATGACCTTTTCATTGGTTCTTTCTACTCCCTACTCTAAACTTTAAGACCTGTTACTAAATAACAATTCAACAATTTTACCCAAAATACCGATTTATAGTAAGATAATAGGATTAAAATGGCTTTTCTGCGAAATTTCTTAATATTTGCTGTTCTGGCGTATTTACCCATTTCCGGCGCATCCGGTTCAGGAGGGGAGTTCCTGAAACCAAGGGTGAAAGAAGTTTCGGGCCGGGTTGAAATATTTGAGTCCAAGTCCATGGAATGGCGCATGGTAAGGGATGGTGAGTTCTGCGGAAATAATGACAAAATAAACGTCCATAAGGGTGGACATTTGATCCTTTCCTATCCGGACGGCAGTGAGATAATCTTGAGGGAAGCCACTAAAATCCTCTTAAATTCCTCAAAAAAGACACTGCATGGTAATGCCAATAAGATTATTACGGTTTTTCAGGGAGCGGTTTATTTCATGGCCCGGAAGCCTTTTCATGATTATGAGGGACATCTTAACCGGATCTACAGTCCCACTGCCGTATTTTCTACGAAATCAGGAAGTTTTTTGGTGGAATTGGATGATGACTCAGAGAATTCCAGGATATTCATTCTCAGGGGGACTCTGGAGATCAGAAACATCAAGGGAGCCGGAAACATTTACCTGAAGGAGGGCTGGCAGATAAAAACAGACTCCACCGGGCAGCTGACTGAACCGGAAGAACTGATGGATGATGAGTTTATTGCTGAATTTGCCTGGTTGGACAAAGAGACGATTGAGGAGGAGTTACTTCTGGGACGTTTGGTCAGGAAACGAGAGCAGGACGTCATTTCAGGGAAGAGCAAGGGTAAAATTATTTTAATGAACCTTGATTACAGGGACAAAGAACATAGAAACTGGGATATAGACAATTTTGTCACCAGGTTTATTGCCGAACAATTTTCCAGAGTCACTCATCGTGAGGTCGTGATAGCAGGTATGGCCGGGAAGGATAATCCAGTCGCTTTCGGACTGGCTCAAGAAGCTGACAGAGTAGTAACCGGGAAGATTAACGCTTTCAGATTGACGAATAAGGCGGTTTTATCCGATGATGAGACAAAATATGAATTGGACCTCGCATTTAAGTTAAACGTTCTTATCCAGATAATAGATCCCCTAACGGAGGAAGTGGTGAAACAGGTGGTGTTCAGCGGGGAATGGACAGGGAAACGGTCTCCTGAAAATGATCTGCAAAAGATAACCAAGCAGCCTCTTGACGATGAAAATCGAATAATTCAGAAAAGCCTGCTGGGAAAAGTCTTGAATTCATTCAAGTCAAATTTGAAAAAATTCGGACGCAGCGCCCTTTAATTAGTTCTGGATAACCCCGGGTTCTTGACAAAAGAAACGGATCTTAAAGGCACTTTAAGGGTACTTCCAAAAATTAGGAAATTACCTTAAAAAGTCATTCCCACGTAACTGGAATCTAACTTTTTAAGGTAATTCATGCTTCATCCAGATTCCGAACCAGGCCCTTCGGGCCTTGGCAAGCAAGCCGGAATGACTGTTTTTAGGGGTGCCCTCTAGTTCCTTGGAGGAACTTCCAGAAATTGGTCTATTTCTTCCAGGGTATGAAACACGTGCAGTACGGAATGGAGCCCTGAAACCTGAAGCAATTCGGATACCCGGTAATTGCAGTGAACAAGAAAGAGAAAACCGTCTTTTTTTTCCAGGTTTTTATTGACATTTACCAGCAATCCGATTCCGGAAGAATCAATGAATTCTACATCCCTGAAGTTCAGCACAAACCGGTTTTCAGTCTTGATTAAACCGTCCAGAAGGAATTTTAAGGCCAGGACCGATTGAGTGGTGATCACGCCTTTGAGAATGAGCTCGAGATAATTCCCGGTCTGATTGCGCTCAATGCCGAGGTCCTTTTTACTAATGATGTTATCCCTCAACTGTTTTCTTATGTCCTCTTTAAGGGCGATCCTCAAAAATTCCAATTCAGGGATTTTTCCCACCTTTTTCAGCACAATCAAAAGATTATTTCTCACTATCTCGCTGGGATCATTTTGCACAATTTTTAAAAGCCTGAGAAAATGAGGCCCTTCGGTTCCGAGTTCACCCAGGGCCCACACCGCGCTTGCCCGCATGAGAGCATTCGGTTCCATCAGCATGAACTCAAAATCTTTTTTGACATTGTATTCACCGGCATGGTACAGAGCAATAAGCGCGTTGGACCGTATTCTGTTGTTTTCATGGTCTCTGTATCGGTTGAGGACCCGCACAAAAACATTATTCTTCAACCTGCCCAGAACCTCTATGGCATTGGCCTTTACCCGGTTGTCCCCGTCCTCCAGGAATCTCGACAGAATTTCGGCATTCACCCTTGCTGCCGGCGTTCCGAAGTGCAAAACGGCGGTTGCCCGTATTTTACTCTCCGGATTCCTTAAGGTTTTCCTGAGGATGTCTGATGCCTGCTTGTCCGTAATAAAGAATTTCAACAGCATCATGGCCCGCACAGCCGTCTGAGTATCCCGGTTTTCTATTTGTTCATGAAGGTTTTGCACAAAGTCAGGATCGAGTTTCCGGATTGCCTGTGCCGCCTCGGATGTCACTGCCTGGGATAGGGGTTTGCCCTTGGACAACAGGCATTTCTGCGATATCTCAAGAGCGGCTGCGCGCGCCAGTTCAGCTACTTTTGGATTAGGGCTGCGGGAGAGTTTTACTATTTGTGGGATAAGGGTAAATGCATGAGATTTTTCCGCCTCCCGTATTCCCCGCACCTGTTTAGAGACATCCGGGGAAGTTAAAAGGGTGGTTATCAGTCTGGTCATTAAAGAAAGGTTCCGATCTTTTATAAATTTCAGGTGACGGTGATAATTTCAAGTCACAAGGCCATGGCAAAGTTAGCAATCGGGAGGGTGTTTTTTAAAAGGAAATTGGATTATCAAATAAATCCGGGGGTAATCCTCTTTTCAAATAATGGGGTGTTGGAGTGTTGGAGTATTGGAAGCCGACAGATTGAAGGATGAGGGTCAGGGAGAGGTTAGAAAGGGGTAAAAATAGTTATGAGACCGGACATTCGGGTTTTGAGTAGGATGCACTATTGCGGGAATCGGGCCCTGAATTCCCAGGGCGCAACTCCTCACTCACAACCGGAAGAACTCTGCACTCCAAATTTCCCTGGCTTGATAGTACTCTTCCTGCGGAACAACTTTTATCCAATAACCGGGATAGTAAAATTATCCATCCTGACCGGGATCCTGCTTCTGCAGGGAAGGGTCTTCCCGTCCGGCCCTGTCACTTTCCGGGATTCTCTGGATATTGAGTTTAACCAGCTTCTGGATACCGCTCTTAATAAACTCAACATGAACAGAACAGATTTATGGATGCCGGCTGATGCGGTGCCCTTTGACCGTCACAGACTGAGCAGGATTGAGGGCTTTTTTTCCAATCCGGTGATGGGCCTTGAAAGGGCCGGGGATTATGCCGCCCTGGCCCGCGATTCTTTGCCGGCTTTTTATTCAATGGTCCTTTCCGATCTGGATATGGGTCCGTATCAGAAACTGGAATTACAAAAAAGCAATACTGATACCTCACAGAGCTATCCTCTTACGGCAGAAATCCGGGATGCCCTGAATGTCCCTGAAGTCGCGGAAATGCTGCCATACATGAACTCGGTCATTCAGACCGCTGAAGTCATCAAGCGGATTCGCGATTCACTGGATACTGCCATTGTAAGGAAAGTGGTGGAATACGCTGATTCCATTTTGATGATGTCGGAGGATTATGAGGATCTGAATGTGTTCGAGCTGAAGGAAGCAGAGGAACGCGAACTTAGGCTGGCCAGGGATTTTTTCCAGGCTGCGGGAGAAATATATTTAAAACACCTTTTTGTTGCCGGGTTTTCCCTTTATGAGGAAGTTCGCGGGCTGGTGTCAGGGGACGGGGGGCCGTCTAAGGCAGGGAGAAGTCAGGTCAAGACCGGCATGACAATTCAAGACGCGCCTTTGGAAAACAGTTGTGTTATATGGGACACACCCCATGGAAGAATAGCCCTGGGCGGCAGGGGCGACGACCTGTATCAAGGCGACTTTTTCATGATACTGGACCCGGGAGGCAATGACAAATATCTTCTTTCTCCCCTGTCAAAACACCAGGCGTTTTCTCTTCCGGTCCGATGCATTGTTGATCTGGGTGGGGATGATACCTATCTGGCCGGCGGTTTTTCCCTGGGCAGCGGTTTTTTCGGTGTGTCAATGCTGATAGACAAGTCCGGGAATGACAGGTATATGGCCGGGGATTTTTCCCTGGGCAGCGGCCTGTTCGGCCTGGGAATCCTCGATGATGCACAGGGCAACGATATATACTCCGGAGGATTTTGTACCCAAGGGAGCGGAGCCTTTGGGATTGGCTTATTACTGGAACAGGGCGGAAATGATGTTTATACCTGCCACGCTCAGGCTCAGGGCTTTGGCTTTACCCGGGGATTCGGAGCGCTGGTGGAATGGAAAGGGAACGATTCATACCTGACCGCGAGCCATTTTCAGGATTTTCTGCGCTATGAAAGCCATTTCCTGGCCTTTACCCAGGGAGCAGGCCTGGGATACCGGCCGGTGGCGTCCGGGGGCATCGGTGTGCTGCTGGATCTGAGGGGCAAGGACAGTTATACCAGCGATATTTTCGGCCAGGGGACCGGTTACTGGTATGCTTTGGGGGCGCTTTTTGATAAGCAGGGTGATGATCAATACCAGGCCCATCAATATGCCCAGGGAGCCGGGGTCCACCTGGCCCATGGGATATTGCGGGATATGGAAGGAAATGATAAGTACCGCTCCCATGGCGTTTCCCAGGGCAGTGGGCATGATATCGCCTTTGGTGCGTTGCTGGACCAGGCCGGTGATGATGAGTACACAGCCTTCGGGTTGTCACAGGGCGGGGGCAATGCCGACGCTGTGTCCCTGTTTGTAGATGTTAAAGGTAATGACGCGTATCTGGCAAAAACTTCAGGTAACATGATGGGTTTTTCTGATTTTCGCAGGGATTACGGCATGATTGGCGTGTTCGCAGAAGGGGGAGGAAAGGACTTGTATGGTGATACGCTCCTGAATAATCAGGGGCGGATTAAGTCCACTTTCGGAGTCTTTTTAGATCATAATATGTTTGCCAGCAGCCCGGCTTTGGGGGACGTGTCCCACCTCACTCCGCCCGATTCTTTGCTCGCTCCGCTGGCAAAAAGCATTGACAGCCTCTTTATCCAGGCTTCGGCGGCGCCCGAGAAATTCAGATACAACGTATTACCGGCGAGGGATGCCATTGAAGCCATGGGCGCCGAGGATGGCGTGATTTCCTTTCTGGCGGGAAAACTGAGCACTGAGTCCGCTCGTGAACGGCACGCCTTGAGGGACCTGTTGGGACGCTTACACAAAAAGGATACGGTAGCCATTGTCAGATTGTTATCTGACTCTCTTCGCTCCAGGAACAGAAAGACCCTCAGCATGTGTGCGGATCTGTGCGGCAGGACCAAAGCATCTTTGTGCCTGAAGGACCTGGCCCCGTTCCTGAAGGACTCCAGCTGGAACCTGAGGGCAATGGCCGCCAGGAATATAGGGAAAACAGGCCGGGTAGAGTGGGCAGCCGCACTTGGGAACATGTTACGGGATCCTCATCCGCACGTGTGCATGCGCGCGGCTTATGGGCTGGGGCTGCTGTTTCCACAGGATCTTCTGGATCTCTTGCCGGGAGCGATGGACCACAAGCACCAACTGGTCCGCAACAGCCTGGTGCAGGGCATTATCAGAAGAAAAAGGAACGTGGAAATGAGGTTTATCAGGGACGCGCTGTACCGGGTACGGAGTCTGGCGGGCAAAAAAGCCCTCACCCTGCTTATCCCGCATGCTCCGGAGACCAGAAGGTCCAGAAAGATGTATAAAAAACTGGTGAGGGAATTTCCCAGGGATATCCGGGAGGCAATGTACCATGCTGTGATGGCCTCAGACAGCGAGTTCTGGAAATCCACAGCCAGGAAGTACAACAAACGGAAACCATGAGGACCTTTCAGGGAGCTATTACTCAAGCGGGAGAATGGTTCAATCGGTTGGCGTAAGAGTGGCAACGCCCGAACCGTGTTGCTTAACGCTGCCTGCCGACTTTGTGGATTATAAAGGGATTTGCTGCTATCCCAGCTTTTGCTGTTCCTGGTCAGAGTCAGCGTCCAGGACAAAAGGACGAAGTTCAATCTTGTCAGTTTCAGGGACCTTGCCCGCCAATCGCAGATTGAAAAACAGGTAATAGGTCCATGATCCAAAATGCCCGATAACCAGAACGAACATAAAGGCCAGAGCCTTATGGGGAACCGCGGAATTCATTTTTACAATATGCGCCAGGGTGTAGAAGTAATGCTGAAGTATTCCCAGCAAAAGCAACAGTGAAAATAATTCGCTCATAACCGGATGGAGATTGAGCTTTTCGCCTACCAGTCTAAAAACCAAATATCCAATAAAAGAACCGATACTCAAGAAGAGGAGGAATTTTTCTTTTACAGACATGGCTTCAGATCTTCGAGCGTTGTAATGTCATTCCGGCAGTCTTATCACACTACCCATCAAATTAATTTTTATCGGTTCAGAGTGCATAGAATCTTTTTTATTTGTTCCAGATAAACCCGTTTGCCATATAGTTTATATTAACCTGTTGAAAAAACTGGTCTTGGACAGATCAGTTATGAAGCAGGGTAAAATCTGATGCGAATAATTATACTGTCAGCGCAAAAAGACAGCCAAAGGAAGGCTGGATTTTTTGTTCCATGTCCCAGGGTTCTCCTTACTATTGTACCCCAATTATGGCGGGGAAACAACTGAAAAATGGTAACTAAGAGAGTGGCCGACTGCCTTTGCATGGAGAGCGCTCCGCGGCCTTTCGGATGGTGAACACGGGTTGGCGTCGGCGCAGCGTCCCCGCATTGCGCCCGGTTCACGCCGAAAGTTTGTCATCTGGATTCCTGTGGTATCCGGTTTTCCGCCGGCACGGATCCCGGGATAGGACCAGTTCCATTGCTCGGGGGCCCGGCTGATTTCCTGCTCCAGAAACATTTTAATAGTAACAAATAATTCAATTGAATTATTATGATATTCTCCGGCGCCGTTGAGGGGATCGTGGTATTTAACGATGACGGTTTGCCGTGCGCCGACCCATGTGGACACGGGCATGATAATGGCCCCTGCCCGGGCCATGGTTTGCAGAAGGCTTTGCGGGAAGGGGATTTGTATGGTTCCCCAGAGCGTGAGGAGCTCTTTTTCCCTGGCCGGGGATTGGTCGAGCATGATCCCCAGCGCTTCCCTGCCGTTTATAGTCCTGCGGACAGCGGAAAGAAGTGAGTTGTTCGGGACCAGGTTTTTTCCGCCGGCCTGCCTTCCCTTTTTCAGGTATTCGGTTAGGCGGGGAGAGAAGGCCGGAGCCGTCAGAACATTAAACGTTCTTCCGCTTTCTGCCGTTTGCCGCCAGGGAATTTTATGCAGTATCTCAAACAGTCCCATATGCAGGCCGCACAGCACCACAGGCCGGTTTGAAGCCAGCGCGGCGGCAAAAAGGTCCCTGTTTTTTACCATTACTCTTTCCGGAAATGATTCCGGAGAGTGCATTTTAATCGAATTGATAAATAAATACAGCCTCATCCGGTAGTATTCATGAATTGAGAACCGGTCCCGGAAAGGCGAACAGGCGATTCGACTATTGACCTCGCGCGCATGCTTCAACCGGAGCAAATAATAAAGGGGCAGCAGGAACTTGCCAAGAAGTAAAAAAAAAGCTGCGGGCATGGCTTTTACAGTGACGATCCCGAATACACAGCCAATTCCCAGAGCATTCCTGATAATCTGGTTCAAGGGGCCGTCCAGGGGATGGAAATTTCAAAGATAAGGTTCCAGTGCTTGCCGGTCACAAAGAGGGTGCGGGTTACGGGATTATAGGCAATGCCGTTTAGGACTTGTTCCCTGTTTTGGGGTCTTTCTATGGCCGCCAGAGCCCGGCAGTCAATCATCCTTAAGGCCCTGCCTGTGGAGGGATCAATTTCCAGCAAATAGTTTCTATGCCAAATATTGGCGAGGATTCTGTTTTCTGCGAATTCAAGCTCATTCAGGTTTGTTACCGGTTTTCCATTGGCTGTAACCGGCAGCTTGCGGCGCAGGGCAAAGGCGGAATCCCTGAAAAACAAGGTATCGCTGCCATTGCTCATGATGTAGTGAACAGAGTCATGGGTAAGCCCCCAGCCTTCACCCTCATATGAAAGAGAGTCAGTTCTTTCCAGCCCGGGAAATGAATATGCCAGAGCCGTTTTCCCTCTCCAGGTCAATTGTATGAGTTTATGGTTAAGGATCGCGATACCCTCGCCGAAATATTTTTTTGTGGGAATGAAGCGCTTGATTGAGCCGTCTTCAGGCCTGATTTCATAAATCCCTGATTGATGATGAAGCCCTGTTCCCTCATAGAGCAGGGTGCCGGCAAAGCAGAGTCCCTGGGTGAAGCCCCTGCTGACATGAGGCATGGAGCGAAGGATTTGGGGTTGGACAACGGGAGGATGTTCGCTGTATCCAGGTATTGAAAAGCATACCCAGAGAAAAATGCTGAATGCGGTACGGGAGATTCTCCTTCTCATTACTACTTACAACTAATATGTTGGTATGATGTTAAATTAGCAATCCGGGCCTACAGCAACCATTCCCATTGGTATTTCGTGTAGAGACTCTCCAGCATGGCCCTGGCAGTTTCGGGGCTGTCCGGGCCGGTTTTGTTTTTGATGGGGGCAAATTCCTCTGAGCGGTCAACCATGAGGGCGGCCATGGATTCCGCATAGGGAAACAGATCAAACATGAAGAGTTCGAACTTATATCCGTTTGGTTTGTCCGGTGTTCTTAATTCACCGCTTGCATCGATAGTCTTTATTTTTTTGTGGGCTTTATGGTATACCATATGCATTCGGGAGTTGTTCTTCAGGAAATCCAGGGTAAACAGGTGGATGGCCGTGTTGGCGCTGGAGAATACCAGATCCCCGTTGTCATTTCTGCTGTTTAAAAGGTTTTCCGGCATATCCGAGTATTCAATAACTCTTGGATGTCCTTTGTCCAGTACAAGCAGTCCCACTCTTTCCTCAGGCTGCGTTTTCAACACCACTTTGCTGCTGATGGGTTTCCCGGTATCGATGGTATATCCAACAAATAAAGGGTCCGCCATTCTCACCAGAGCGTTGTCTATGGGATAGAAGAACACATACTCGATTCCTCTCTTTTCCATATCCTTGAGAGCGCCGGAAAGCTCCAGAGCAGAAAAGCATCCTCCGTTCCCATTGGGTGAAAGGGAAAGATGATGGATGTCATTCATCAGTATCCGGCCTTGTTCATCTACGACCGGCAGCATTTTCTGCTGGAAAAAGATGATATTTTCTCGGGAAAGGCCAAAGTAATTGTGATCTATAAAAAAGTCGCAGGTATTGGAGAAGTTAAGCGGGCTGGTCATTATATACCATGGTATCTCATGCCGGACCTTTTCGGATAAGTACCTCAACCTTTGAGCCTGAAGCTCAAACAGGGACTTGCCGGAGGCGAGTCCGATATCAAGGGTGCCTTTGGAAAACGGACCGTCCAGGCGGGACCCTTGTCCTCCTGCCACCAGAAAAGCAGCCACCTTTCCCTCCTTGAGGGCATTATATCCAAGATTGGATAAACGGTTTACTTCGGATTCTGAAAAAGATTTGATATTTTTAACGGCCAACGGTTCCAGGTCGGAGGTTTTTACCTCGCCGTTGGTACTGTGGATGAGGCGCTTACTCAAGGAAAATACCAGGTCCAAGTCAATGGATTGGATTTCCTGGATAAGGATCCGTTTCTGGTTTTCCGTTAACTGGGGAAAAAAGGAAAGCAGATGCTCCTGGTTATATCTGCGCAGGTCTGCCTTTAACTGCGGTACGGAATTTTTTCCAATTAAATAAGCTAGTCCCATATCACGTCATTATCCGTTGTTTGTCCCCTGGCGTCCCGATAGATACGAAATTTTGAAAATATTAATTGTGTAAATCATGCGCCAGCAATTAAGTTCCAGACCTCGGGATAAGCCTAAATGGCATGATTTCGGGCCTTTCAGCTATAAACGCGAACCACTTACCGCTTACCAATGAGACTGAGCGCATAAATCCAACTCTACCGGATTTTAAAGAAAATCAGTATGCCCAGGATAAATGTAAAAGCAGATATCAGATGAAAGCGCCAGACGATTTTAGAGTTTACTTCCTGAATGCTGTTGAAGCGCTCCTTCCAGAGAATTTGAAAACTGTGGTGGACAGGGGCCTTAATGAACAGCCTTTTCCCCGTTTTTGAAGGGCTGAAAGCTTTGGTAATTTTAAACCATCCTATTTGCAGGAAAACGGACATGGCCTCCCATAAAAAAACGAACCCGACTATGGGAAGGAAAAGTTCCGCTTTGATTAAAATAAACATCATTCCAATGGCGGCGCCAAACCCGATGGAACCGCTGTCTCCCATGTAAATTTGGGCCGGAGGACTGTTGTACCAGAGATAGGCGCCCACTGATCCGGCTATGGAAGCGCAAAGAGGAAACAGCTCGTCAACGCCGGGCAGATAGGGGATCAACAGGTATCTGGCAAAGACCGCGTTTCCGGAGAAATAGGCGACCAACCCTGCAAACAGGGATGTGGTAATGATGGGAATGGATACCAGTGAGTCCAGGCCATCAGTGAAGTTTGCCCCATTGGCTGTGGAGGTGATAATGAGGCATATCAGGATGATAAAGGCCCAGTTAGGCAGGTATGGATACCAGATTTCGGGCTTGACAAAGGGAATGGTCAAGTGCCCGGTCATCCCCGGAATGAACTTATAGGCAAAGAGCGCCACGCCAAAGGATAAAAGAAAGTAGAGAAACAGCCTCAGCTTTGCCGAGATGCCGTCCGCCTTTTCCTGATAGTGTTTCCTGGAAAGGAGTCCTTTCATCACCCGTCTTTTGTTCCAGATTTTGGCGATGTCATCTATGGCCCCGACTATGAAAAAAGCGGTCATGATAATAAGAATCGAAACCACATCAGCGTTCAGCTTGGTAAAAAAAATGGATGAAAGGATCACCACCGGGATGAGAAGCATGCCTCCCAAAATGGCTGGCTGGTTCTTGTTTTTCCCGGAAAAATCAGATGACGCGTTCAACCGGTTGGATATTCGAATCAAATACGGCATGAGAGCGAAAACCAGCAGGCCCGAGAAGAGCAAGGCCGTGCCGGCCCGGAAGAGCCGGCCTTGAAACACGGGCAGATCGGTCAGTTGGTAAAGTAATTCACTTAACATGGTTGTCTACATAGTATGTCGGCCGTTTTTTCTGGATAATTTTATCCTTCTTTTCATTTCGGTATAAAGGTCGTTTAAGCTGTCTTCAATGGAAATAATCGGTTTCCATCCGGTAAGGTTCATCATTTTTTCCGGCGACCCTACCAGTAAAGGGATGTCTACCGGCCTTTCCCTGGAAGGGTCTATTCTGATGTCAATGGGTTTGCCGGTAATGGTAATAAGTATATTGACGAGGTCCCTAATAGTACGGGCCTTTCCGGAACAGATATTATAGATCTCACCGGTTTTTCCCAGGGGAAACAGAAGGGTGATTGCCCGAGCCAGGTCCCGCACATCCAGGTAATCCCGCGAGACATCCAGGTTCCCGGTGAAAATGGACAGCTCTCCGTCGAACAATATGATCTCGGCGATCTGTTTGGCCACTGCGGGAAGGACGAATTGGATTGATTGATATGGCCCGGAGAAATGAAACGGCCGCACAATAATAATGTCCATTTTGTGGGAATTGATATATTGCTGCGCCAGTAATTCACAGGAAGCCTTGCTTGTTGCGAATGGCGTAAGGGGAATGACCGGATCTGATTCTGTGTGAATCACATCCACGACTCCCTTACCGCTTCCATAGAGTTCATCGGAGCTGATAAAGACAATCCTGGATCTGGGGACGGTTTTGCGAACGCATTCGAAGAGGATTTGGGTGCCCAGGAAATTTGTTTTCAGTGTGTCAAGGGGTTTTTTCTGTGAAAGCCCGACGGAATTCTGAGCGGCCACATGGTAAATTTCATCCGGCCGGTATTCCTTGAGGGCCTGGGACAGTTTTTTCTCATCCAGCAGATCTCCCGTGCAATACGTAACGTGTTTTAATTTCCGGTAGGGTTTCGGGGATGACAAACTGTATGAAACCAACTGCCCTTTCGTTTTGGTGAACATACTCAGGAGATGATACCCGAGGCAACCGGTGCCCCCTGTAACAAAAACACTCATCCTGCACCGGCATTTGAAGAATCGTGCTGTTGTGGACCAACGGCAGGGGCGATGGCGTCCCAGGATTTTAACACAAATTGTTTTTCGACGTCTGAAACCGCTTTCACCTTTCCAATCCCGGTGGGAAGTATGTACATCCGGCTCCCCCTGTCCACTTTTTTGTCCAGGGCCATGATTTCCCAGGCTCTTTCCCTGTCCATGGCATGAGTCCGGGGCAGGCCGAATTTAGCCAGAAGGTTCTGCTGTTTGGATTCGTCTTCGGGGGAAAGCATATTTACAAGAACCGCAAGCCGGGCGGCGGTTATCATTCCCAGGGCCACAGCCAGACCATGTGTCAGGCCGTGGAAACTGTTCACAGCTTCTATGGCATGAGCAAAGGTGTGTCCGTAATTCAAAACAGCCCTGAGGCCTTTTTCCCGTTCATCCAGATGCACTATCTCGGCCTTTATCCGGCAGCAGCGGTCAATAATTGTCTCCAGGATCTCGTTTTGCTTCTGCAGTATCAACTCGGAGTTTTTATCCAGGAAATCAAAAAAATCACTGTCCCAGATAACAGCGTATTTGATTACTTCAGCAATGCCCGCCAGATATTCCTCTTCCGGCAGTGTGGCCAGGATACTGGTGCTGATTACAACCGCCCTGGGCTGGTAAAAGGCCCCTATCAGGTTTTTCCCCAGTCGGTGGTTGACTCCGGTCTTGCCCCCTACGCTGCTGTCAACCATAGCCAGCAAGGTAGTGGGAATCTGAATAAACTCCACTCCCCGCAAGTAGATTGCGGCGGCGAATCCCACCATGTCACCCACCACACCGCCGCCAAAAGCCAGCAGGGTTGTTTTACGGGAATACTGATGTTTAAGCAGGTACGTAAAAAGTCTGTTTATTGAAGTGAGGTTTTTTTCCTTTTCTCCCGGTTTAAAATAAAAGATTCTGCACTTTGCCAGACTGGCGGACATGGTGCGGAGAAACTTCTTGTGGTATTTCTTCAGGTTTATGTCGGTTACTATGAGGAACTGCTCCGGGCAGTCCAGTTTATCTGAAATCGCTCCCAAATGGTAACCCAGGTCTTCCTTGATATAAATAGGATAACTTCTGTCGCCGAGGCTCACCGTAAGCGGCTGTATTGATTCCAGTTGGAGCCGGCAGACGATTTTCCTGGTGAGCACATGGTGGGGAACATCGTCCCGGGATTCCACATGGAAATCAGCAAGGGCATACAGGTCCTTTCTCTCGTCCAGCAGGTGGTTAATTTTTTTAAGCTTTTCATCGGGGGTGAGGTTGGCCAATAGTGGCCGGTTGTCCTTGCGGCTTACCCTTTCTAAAATGGTTTCCGGTTTTGCCCATAATCCAATCAGTGTTCCCGATTCCCGGATGAGGGCCCGGGCTTGGGGATTTTTCAGGGCCCCTCCTCCCAGGGAAATCACCACACGCTCTTCATGGCACACTTCCTTTATTACCTGCAGTTCCAGTTTCCGGAAAGATTCCTCACCTTCCTCGGCAAAGAGTTGGCTGATGGAACATTCGGTTTTTCTTTCCACCAGGGTGTCTGTGTCAAAGTGCCGCCACCCAAGCGCAGCCGCGGTCAATTCACCTAAACGGGATTTGCCGGTGGCCATGAATCCGGTGAAGAAGATGCGGGTCGGAAGCGGGTACATCATGTCTCTTATGGATAGATAGAATTTTCAAGCGCATTGCGCATGGCCGCTACGTCGGCCTGCAGGCCTGTCCAGATAGTGAAGGCCCGAGCGCCCTGATACAGGAGCATTCCCAGGCCGTTTGAAATTCGGGCGCCGCTCCGGCGGGCTTCTGAGAGCAGGCTTGTTTCAGGAAACATGTATATGAGGTCATAAACCATATGCCCCTTCCGGAAGGAACCCGAGGTAAGGAGCGGTTCATCTTCGGGTTTCATGCCCACCGGGGTTGCCTGTATGATGAGATCGGACTTGAGACAGGTTTCTTTCCAGGCCTGTTTGTCTGCCGGCAAGGCTTTTACCCTGGCATCCGGTAACAGGCTTGTGATTTCTCCAGCCAGATTAAGGGATCGTTCCTCAATCAAATCGGTCACCACAAGGTCCGAGGCACCTTCTTTGGCGCAGGTAATTGCGAGTGCTCTGCCGGCTCCTCCCGAGCCAAGTATCAGGACCGAGCGGCCGGCAACCTCGGTATGAAAAGTCTCCCTGATCGCCGTCAGGAATCCCAATCCGTCCGTATTATGACCCTTCAGGCTTCCGTCTTTTAAAAATTCAATGGTATTTACCGCCCCCATGATCCGGGCGGAGTCATCGAGTTCAGGAAGTTCCTTTATGATGGTTTCCTTTAAGGGGACCGTCAGGTTCACGCCTCCGAAGCCCATGTCCCTCATGGAGTGCAGTACGTTCATCAGCTTACCTGGTTCCACGTCAAAGGCCAGGTAGACGGCATCCATCCCCAGAGCTTGCATGGACGCGTTATGCATCACAGGAGAGAGGGTATGGCCAATGGGATGCCCGAGTACCGCAAAGGGTTTAGTGTGTCCGGACAGGTTCATTTGGCCACAGCTCTATTAAAACCAAGAATCATTTTTTTCTCGCGCAGAGGCAAGACGCAGAGGGAATTCATTTTTAAAACCATCTGGTTAAATCTCATATGACACTGCATATTCATTTCATATAAACAACGAAATACACGCAGGCCGTCATTGCGAATCCACTGGTCAGGAACATCAAGGCAGCCCTTCTTGAGATTGGGCGTCGCTGCGCCTCTGAGTGCTTTTTTTTCTGGTCATCGCAAAGGATCCGGATCCAACTCATTTGAGCGAAAAAAACCGGGCAATTAAAATCTCAAAAAATAAAAACATAATCGCACTTAAAATAAATAGTTTCCAGAGCGGATGAAACGTTCCTCGCAGTGTTTTTAAACTGTCATGAGCTTCTACTATCCTGTGCTGCTTTCTGCATGGCTTGATCTTTTGTAGGTAATCCTCCTGACTTGATGCCTTGTCGGCGCGCATGAGGTTCACCGCGAAAACAGTGGTATCTGTTCCCTGCAGGATTTTATAATGCCCCAGTTCCGAAAAAGGTCCCAGATGCAGTTCACCATAGTGTTTGTCAAAAGCCTTGAACGGTTCGTCATGGGGACCCAGCACCAGCAGATCCTGCCGGCTTTCAGCGGTGAGCGGGTGAATATAAACAGAGTCTGACACTCCGGAGAGGTTTCGTTTCTCAAGACGGATGCTCTGGTTAAAGACCCACTGGTGGAAGGTTGGTACAAATGCGGTCACGCCTATTCCGGTCCATTCCAGGTTGTCTATGTCGGTTGTCCAGAGATAGATGGCCCCTTTCTTAAAGGATCGTTTTACAAGCAGCAGCCCTTTGGCGTTTGACAGCACCGGGAGAACCTGCTTGTTTTCTTTGAGCAGCAGTTGTCTGTTGACATAGGAAACAGGATTGAACTTATGCAGGAAGTGCTCCCGGGGAGAAATTGATTGGCCATGCAGGTTTATGGTGGTGACAGCATCCGCTGGGCGCCTTTCATCCGGTACGGAGATCTTTCCCGGTGTCAGGTATCCCATTTTTGACGGTACCAGTATCTCCCGGTTCAGCCTGGATATGTCGGTATTATTCCCCACGCCAATCAGAAGGGTGCCGCCGTTGCGCACATATTCAAGCAATCTGGGATACGCTCTGTCTTTGCCTATTTCGGCGTTGGAAAGATAAATGAGTTGAAAATCTTTCAGATGGTTGAACAGCGAATCGCTCTCCAGTCTGTCCACATGCTGTATGGATTTGAAATAAACGGCCTTTCCCAGGCTCGGCAGGGAGGTCAGATCCGTGCCGGCGTGCAGGATCCTGGCCTGGCCGGGAAGGAGGTAGCTGAAATGATATTGGGAATAGGGAGTATTTTCCGGAGCTCCTTTCAGAACTAATGAACCTGACGCGAATTTTTCTGAAGGGAAGGGCAGCGAAAACATATATCCGGTTTTTTCCTTCGGCGTTTTTGATAAGGTGGTTTCCTGATTCAGTTTCCCGTTGAGAAAGACCTGCAGTTTCTCTCCGGTTCCGGCTTCAAGCCGCGGGTGTTCGATGAGGCAGTTCAAGGTAATCACCGGTTTTTCGAAGGAAAAAGAAGTGGTGATGTTGGAAAGTTGCTCAAGGTCTTGGGTATAAGCGCTGAAGTCCATTATTATTATCCTCAGCAGGGGGTAGGTTTTACACAGAGCGGTTAGCTCATGGGAGCACATTACCAGATCAGACCACCTGAAGAGGGGCAGGTGGACATGGGTCATCACCCCCCTGGATTCATCCAGGAGAGTGGAGATCTTCCAAAGGGCTTTTGCGTAATCTCCGAACCGGGAATGAATCCGGCCGCTTTCCTCAGAAGAAGCTGATCCGAAAAGGTATACTCTTTTTACTTTTCCGGATGATAATGAATCCAGTTTTTCGGTGTCCCGAAGCTGTCTCTGGAATAAAGTTTGTCCGGACTTATCCCTGAGGCCCGCCCAGGCCCCGTTGTTGATAAGAACGATTGACCTTGATGTTTCCGATACCGGTGATTGACCGTGATATACGGGGTTTATCAGGGCCAGCAGCAGGCTGATGATGAAGAGGGTCCGGCAGGCCAGCAGCAGGAAGTTCCTGATCCTGTGTTTTCTTGAAACTCGAACCAGCTGCTCCT
Organism: Fibrobacterota bacterium; assembly: GCA_042567505.1. GTDB lineage: Bacteria > Fibrobacterota > Fibrobacteria > UBA11236 > JADFYW01 > JBHPJW01. Next base: position 60,948 of record JBHPJW010000001.1, on the reverse strand, counting down.
GGAAAAGCAGCAAAGAGGGAAAGAGCAGTTTCCTGGTTTTCGACCTGCCCATGAAATGGATGACAAGGGGGATCAGGGCAAACAGCCCGAACCATAGGGCGAGGGGGTGGAGGAAAGAGAACATCTCCCAGTAAAGTTAAATATTCGCCTTTTTATTAGACAGGATAACAGGATGATCGGGATAATTAAAGTTATTTAGCCATGGTTGGAGTATTTGAGCTGTAAGGAAAGATTTAAAGTGGGAAGTGGGAAGAAAGGCGCCCAACCATGTCATGCCGGGCTTGACCCGGCATCTTACTAGAGTAAATTAAAAGGCACAAGTTTCTATGGTAAGATGCCGGGTCAAGCCCGGCATGACATGCTTCCTACTTCCTAAATCCCACTTCTCATTTCTGATTCCCCATTTCTCAAAAAATTCTGAAATCCTGGTATCACTGTCAAAAAAAAGATTAAGGTCGGCCAGGGTTATACACCGGAAGACCTTAACACCTTCCTCATGCTTTGATAGTAGGGGAAACTGGTCTGGAGACTGACGAATTTAACCTTTAACCTGGAACACTCCATTCTGATGCTGGTCCTGTGGTCATTGAGCGTTTCCAGGTACCTGTCTTTCAAGTGGGGCAGGGAGGCCTTAATCCTGTTTTGGTTTTCCATGTCTATCAGTTCCACGTTGCGGTCATTGAAAAAGTTTATTTCATTGGGAGTCAGTATTTCAATAAGGGTCGTGGCCTGGGCCTTGTACCGGATGCTTTTGAGACCGGTGATTATATCATCGGTCTGCTGCCACAGGTCGGTGAGGATATAGGTCATGCTTCCTGATTTCAAGCGGGGAGCCAACTGGCGGAGCATGCGCTTCAAGTCGGTCTTGCCGCGGGCCGGGATTTTCTCCAGCAGGCTGAATACCTGCTTAAGGTTGGTGGCGCTGTTTCTTGGCTGGCTGGGCCCCTGGGGAAAATCCGATCCGCAGGTGAGTGAAATGGCATCCCTCTGCTTATAAGCCTGGAGGGCGAGGCTTGCGGCTATCACAATGGCGTAATCCAATTTGTTGACCTCTCCGCCTCCCGCATAATCCATGGACTGCGAGCTGTCCAGCACCAGGTAAACATTGGCGTTGGTCTCGTCCTGAAACTGCCTTACCACCGCTTTTTCACTTTTCCCGTAAATCTTCCAGTCAAAGTATTTCAGGTTGTCTCCCGGCGTATAGTTCCGGTATTGGGAGAATTCTGTGGAATAGCCATGAAAAGGGGACGAGTGCCATCCGGTCATGGCGCCCTGCAGCACCAGTCTGGTTTTAAGTTCCAGGTTTTTTATCCGGGAAAGATATTCGTTGGTCAGGTGCTTGCTTAGGTTCATTGGGGGATTAGCCTCTCAGCAAGAGGGAAGTAGGAAGTTAGAAGAATGTCACGCCGGGCACCGACCCGGCGTTTTTCCATAGTATATCTTGTTTCAAGTGTTCTCTGGTGAGATTCCGGGTCAAGCCCGGAATGACAGATTTGTACCTCTCCTCTCACTTCCCGCTTCCTCCTTCCCTCTTTAATTGCCTCTTACCATTCCGGCTCTGGTGGGCTTTCCAGGGTAGCGGAGTATTTCCGTATATGTTTCCGGTAGAATTTTCCTATGCGGGCCTTCAGTTTCTCTATGCCAAGTTTGCTGGTCGCGGAGATGAACATGGCGTCCGGATAGGTTTCTTTCAGTATTGAGATGACTTCGGGAGCAAGCAGGTCAATCTTATTAAAAATGATAATTCGGTGGATGTTTTCGGTCTGCAAGTCCTTCAGCACTCCAGCGGTCACCTCCATCTGTTCCGGGAACTCCTTTTCATTCACGTCTACCATTTGGAGGATAAGTGACGACTCACAGACCACGCTTAGGGTGCTTTTAAACGAATCAACTAAATGGTGGGGCAGCTTCCTGATAAAACCCACCGTGTCAGAAAGTACCGCGTTGGAATTGGTCCCCAGAGGCAGTTTTCTGGTGGTGGCGTCAAGGGTGGCGAAGAGCTTGTCTTCCACCTTGATCCTGGAATGGGTCAGCAGGTTCATGAGCGAAGATTTTCCGGCATTGGTGTAACCTACCAGGGAGACATGAAAAGTGGGGTATCTTCGGTCGTGCTGCCTCTTCCTGATGGCCTCGTTTTTCTGCAGTTTCTTTTTGAGATCAGCTATGCGCTTTCTCACCAGGCGCCGGTCCACTTCCAGCTGGGTCTCCCCCGGGCCGCGGGTCCCGATGCCTCCCACCTGCCGGCAGAGATGGGTCCAGGCCCTGGTAAGCCTGGGCAGGAAATATTCCAGCTGCGCCACTTCCACCTGAATCTTGGATTCGGCCGTCCGGGCGTTCCTGGCGAAAATGTCCAGGATGATGCCGCTGCGGTCCATCACTTTCACGGGGATGGCGCTCTCGATTTTTTTTATCTGGGAACCGGTCAGGTCGTCATCGAAAAGGACCAGGTCCGCGTCATGCGCCTCAACCCTTTCTGCGATTTCCCTCAGTTTTCCGGAGCCCACCAGCGTTGCGCCGTCATAAGCGTTTCTTCTCTGCAGGATATGCTCAACCACTTTGGCTCCGGCGGTATCCGCCAGCCGCGCCAGTTCCCGCAGATGGGTTCTGGCGGTCCTTACCGGGACGCTCCGTACTGCGACGCCAACGACTATGGCCCGTTCTCTTCCCATAGTTAATGCCTTTTAGCGCTGAATTTCATACACATGGACTGGAATTGACTTGGCGGGTAACAAAGAAGTAACAATAAGTCTTACATTTCTCCATTTTTCAGGATTGAAACCATGAATTTAATAATCGGCGGATTATCTATAAAGTTGCCAAACAGACTTTTTTCCTGTGGCCCTTTTTCATTTCTTCCTTAAAAGAGGAGCGGCGCTCCATCTGCCATGCAAAAAAACCTATCAGGACAGGGAAGTTGGATTAGAGAATCGCAACGGGTATTCCGACCATTTTATTCGTATACATAGTAACCCGGATATCATTATTGAGGACGATGCCGAAGGGATATTTGAATTCTTCAATAAAATTATGAAGCCCCTTCAACTCCTTGGCAGGAGTTGTTTTGCCGTCTTGCCTGGGACCAATAATGGCGACACAGGGAAAAAAGCTCAATAATACGTTCAATAATTGGAAATAGCTGCGCTTCATCATAGCAAAATGAGAGTTAGTATCGTAGAATACAAGGTAAAAATTGTATTTGTTCTTCTCATACCTGTTTACTCCTTCAGCTTTATCCATAAACCAAAGAATGGATCGGCAATTGAATGGGTGTTGTTTTTTTTCTGCATTATTCCTTTCTTCAGCAGGGATTTTACAGTTTCCTGCACGGTGGAGGTCGCGCCCAAATTGAACTCATTGACAAATGCGGCGGAGAATATTTTGCTCTCCGGCTTGCTTGTCAGCGCGAAAAGAAGATTTCGGGCCCTCATGTTGAGAGCGTCCCAAACCTCGACAAAGCCGTGATTCAGCCTGGTCAATGAATTCTGTAATGCTGTTTCCACATGCTTAGCCCCGACCCTTTTTGATTCGGAAGTCAAAGACCATAATTCCCGGCAGAGAACCTGGGTGTAGTACGGGTGGCCCTTGGCATAGTTCATTATTCCAGAACAGACTTTTTCGGAAAAAATGAACTTCTCTTTCCTAAAACATTGCGTAATATGCTTTTCCCAGTGTTCTGCTTCGATTATCCCTAATTCAACATGCATCCCGAAATTGTAAAAGGGCCTGTTTTTATCATTAAATATTTCTTGCATTAAATGGTACTTGCTACCTAAAAACGCATATGAGACATGTTGGTGATGTTGGAAGGCCGATCTCATCTCTCGTTCCAGCCCTTCATATTCCGGCATATTTTTAATTTCCTGAAATTCATCGAATACAATGACCGCCTTCCTGCTTTTTTTTTTGCAGAATATCTCCACGCTTTCAAACAATTCTTTTAAGGATGATTTTTTTTTCAGGCTTTCAATCCCAACGTCAAACTCCACAGAGGGGACGCCGATGTCCTTAAAAACCAGTTTCGGCTTTAACGAGGGCAGAATCTCTTTAATAGTCTGATAAACTTTTTCCGCCGGAGATTTAAGCTCTCCGGCAATGGTATTGGAATAATCCCTGAAAAACTGCTCCAGCGATGTTATTCTGTATAGGTCCACGTAAAAACAGAGGATTTTTTTCTTCTTAAGCCTGTTCATGGCCTTTTTTATTAAAGATGTTTTTCCGAATCTGCGCGGAGAAAACAGAATGACGCTTTGTCCGTCCCGCAGAGCATCTGATATTTCGCGTAATTCTTTCTGCCTGTTAATAAACGCGTTATCTGTTACCGCCCTGCCGAACACAAATGGATTTTCCATTGATTTCCTCTCATTATGGTTTATTACGTTACGTATTAATACGTAATTTTAATAATTATATTTACGTAACGCAATATTCGGTAATTGTTTTTTTGTCGAGTGAAGACGGGAAAAAGTTAAAAAGCCTGAGAAATTGAGCCGGGGACCCATTCTCCCGCTTTCTCCCTGGGCGTTCCCCAGGTCCAGCAAGCTTAATAGAGCCTCTCCCAGTTCTTCCTGCACACCCTAAATACCGGCAGACAAACCCCACTAATCGACAAATAGAGCAATACGCATCCCGCCCCGGGGTATAGATTAATGGAATAATTGTCTTTATTCATTTCAATTTTAATATTTTAAAATAAAAGGCACTATCTGATGCAGGCAGTATATTGTGATGTTCTCAAAGAGATGCTAAAGGGAATATGAAATGAATAAAGATGAAATAATAAGAAGACTTGAAGCGTTAAAGACTGAGTTGATGGCCCGGTATAAGGTAAAGGGAGTTGAGTTGTTCGGTTCTTTTGCGCGGAAAGACCAGGGGACAAACAGCGATATTGATATATTGCTTGACTTTGAGGATGGGGCGGATCTGTTTGATTTTGTCGGCGTAGGCGATTTCCTGGAAGCTGATCTTAAGCGGAAGGTAGACGTTGTTCCTAAGAACGCTCTCAGGAAGGAGATTCGCGAGACGGTGTTAAAAGAGGCCGTCAGGGTATGAGAGACTGTACCCTCTACTTAAGAGATATTCTTGGCGCAATAGAAAGTATTGAGAGCTTTGTTGAAGGCATGGAGCGGAGTGAATTCCAGGCGGATGATAAGACGGTAAGCGCTGTTATACGGAAGTTCGAAATAATCGGTGAAGCATCAAAGGGCGTTCCGGCAGAAATAAGGCGGAAACATACATTAGTCCCCTGGAAAGAAATGGCCGCAATGAGGGACAGGTTGATCCATGTTTATTTTGGCGTGGACTACAAACTTGTATGGAGAACAATAAAAGACCGGCTCCCTCAGGTTAAATCTGAGATTGAAAAAATCTTACAGAGCCTGGGTTGAGATGACAGACTGAAGTGAAGCCGATCCATTGGCCAATACCTATTTCTTATGCCTGGAATTCATACGTTAATATGCGGCCAAATCTTCTTTCGTCAATTTTTTGGTTATGAAATCCAGGACCATGTCGGCGAGCTCTTCTCCATAACTTTCTTTCAACGGATATCCATTCAAATCCAGGAAGGCAAGAGCGGTGCCTGCTGCAGTTCTTTTATTGGCGTCCATGAAGGGGCGGTTCATGGCTATTGAAGAAATATAGGTGGCGGCCATTTCAAATAGATCCATGAGGAATCCACTGCCAAAACTGGCCTGGGGAGCGGCAACGGCTGATTCTAATCCGGTTTGATCGCGAATTTCAGTTGGACTTTGTGTAAAAGCAGCTTCGTATTGCTAAATATATAACACCTGTTCAATAGTGAAAAAAACCGGATCTGTCATTTTCCCAGTTTATCCAGAGACTTTCGGTGCCTTTGAGAAACCCTCGTGTATACTTTTCTGAAATCCACAGGTTTTAGAAACAGTCCTCCGTCCTTGGGAGTAACTTGAAAAGAACCGTTTACATCCACATTTAAAAGATCAAGAATGGGCTTGTCAATGATGATTCCCTGGCTGTTTCCAATTTTAAGAAGCGGTTTTATCATCATTCACCTCGTTATACCAATGTTATAACCCTAGTGTAGCCTAAAATCGGAGGAAAATCAAGTGGCATTAGCAGAATTTTACGAAAAACTTCGTTAAAACAACTTTTTTCCGGGGGGAACTAAAAAGGCCATAGGACGGGGTACTATTCCCATTCAATAGTACCCGGCGGCTTGTGAGTGATGTCGTACCATAGAGCCCCGACTCCCAGCGATTCCAGTTTTTTCCAGAGGTCGGACAGGATATGGAAGCCGATTTCCGCGAAGCTGGCGGTCATGGCTTCGGCCGAGTAGATGGGGCGCATCACTATCACGGGTTTGCCGTCTAAAGCCAGGGGAAGTAGCACCACGGGCATCTGCCATATCTCCCGGTAGAGGTTGTTATCAATTAAGGTCTCCGTGCACATGGAGTCCGCTTCCCGCAGGAAGTCCAGGCTGGCCTTGTCGCAGGAGCGCTTAACCAGGGAATATTCGTCTTCCGAGGTCCTGCCGATTTCCAGCACCACCCGGTTGATGTCCCTGATGTTATTGGTTATTTCCGTGGAGACGTCCTCGCAAACCCGCCAGTCGTTCAGGCCGCGTATCAGGCAGGGATGGGCGTAGGTCCTGGAGTCACCCTGGACGCCCACGCTCCTGATGGGATACGCCTGCCCGTCTATATTTCTGGTATCAAGGATAGTTTTGAGTTTTTTTTCAAGTTCCTGGTCGACGGACAGGTCCGTGTCATCTGAGCAGAGCAGCCTGACTCCCAGCCCGGGGCCGGGGAAGGGGTGCCGCCAGACCAGGGCGTCGGGAATGCCGAAAGAGGAGCCCAGCTCCCTTACCTCATCCTTGTAAAGCTCGGCCAGCGGTTCAACGATAAGCCCCTTTTCCAGCATTTCCATGATGCGCTCGGAACGGTTGTGGTGGGTCTTGATGGTGGCGGCGTTTTTGGTGCCCCCGCTTTCGATGGTATCGGGGTAGGTGGTGCCCTGAGCCATCAGCCAGCCGGTGGAGTCTGCGCCCATGGCGTCGAGCTTGTCATCCAGTACCTGGGGAAAGAGGTCGCCGATGATTTTCCGTTTCTCTTCCGGGGCGGTAACGCCTTGTAAGGCCTCCAGGAATGTCCGGCCGGCGTCGCAGAACTCCAGGTTATGGAAGTCCTGGGACTTCATGTACTCAAGAATCAGGGCGCTTTCATTTTTCCTCATCAGCCCGTTGTCGACGTGGAGCCCGGTAACTCTTTCTGGTCCCAGCACCCTGTTCAACAGGGCAAAGGCCACGGTGGAATCCACGCCCCCGCTCACCAGCAGGAACACCTTTTTGTCTCGGCACTGTTCCTTAATCCTTTTTTCCAGGATGTGGTAATAGAATCCCATGTTCCATTCCCGGGCCGCGCCGCAGATTTCAATGAAGTTATCCAGGACTTTATTGCCCTCTATGGTATGGGTGACCTCGGGATGAAACTGCAGGCCGTAGGTTCGGGTCTCGTCATTTGCCACGGCGGCATAGGAGCAGTCGTCCGTGCTGCCGATACATCGGAATCCTTCGGGCAGGGCTTCCACTTCGTCTCCATGACTCATCCATACTCTGGTTTCGGATTGCAGTCCCTTAAAAAGAGGATGGGCCGTGCCGGCCCTCAATTGGGATGCCCCGAATTCATGGACTTTTCCTCTGACTACCTTTCCCTTATGGGTGGCGCACAAAAGCTGATGACCATAACATATTCCCAGTGAAGGAACCTGGACGCTGAATATGTCCGGATTAAAGTCGGGCTGGTTTGGATCATAAACAGATGCGGGGCCGCCGGAAAAAATAACACCTTTATATGCTGACAGGTCCGTGAGTGGAACAGTGGGAGGAAGGACTTCGGAGAAGACTTTCAGCCTCCGGACGCGGTTGGCTATCAGGTGCGCGTACTGGCCGCCAAAATCAATGACCGCTATCTTATCCATTGGCCATTGATTTTGCCATGGCCACCAGGGTCTTCACTCCAAATCCGGTGGCGCCCTCGGAAAAATATTTCCACTGTTTGGTAGTAAAAGCGGTCCCGGCTATATCGAAGTGCAGCCAGGGGGTGCGGTCAGGAACGAATTCCTTTAAAAACAATGCAGCGGTTATGGACCCGGCTTCTACTTTGCCGATGTTCTTCATATCAGCCACTGGATCATCGAGGTATGATCTGTATTCCGGTTCCAGGGGCATCTCCCAGAATTTTTCTCCAACTGATTTTCCGATGTTTTTCAGCCTCTTTGCCAGAGCTGCATTATTGGAAAAAAGTCCTGCCATACAAGGACCGATGGCCCTTACAATAGAGCCAGTGAGAGTGGCGATGTCCACGATATGGGTGGCGCCAATAATCCCGGCCTGGGCCAGACCGTCGGTTAAAATCAGGCGGCCTTCTGCGTCAGTGTTATCCACCATGATAGTTTTACCATTTTTGGCGGTGAAAATATCACCAGGAAGCACGGCTGCATGTCCCGGTCTGTTTTCCGCCAGCGTCAGCACAGCGGAAACTTTCACTTTCAGTTTTAGTCCGGCGATAACAAGCATGGCCGTCAATGCGGTTGCGGCCCCTGCCATATCACTTTTCATTTCCCACATACCGGAAGGCGGTTTCAGGCTTATGCCGCCGGTATCAAACGTAATCCCCTTTCCCACCAGAACCAGATGGTATTTGCCGCCGGGCGATTTTTGTTTTGCGCCGGAATAGGTCAGCGTGACCATGCGGGGAGTTGAAGAAGAGCCTTTCCCTACTGTTATCAAGCCATTAAATCCCTGTTTTTTCAGCTGGTCCGGTTTCTTTATGCTCACTTTCACCCCCAGCGCCCGGCCCCTTTTGTTAGCCTCGGCCGCCAGCTTCCCGGGAGGTAATGCGTGGGCGGGTTCGTTTACCAGGTCCCGGCAGAAATCTATTCCCTGGAACATTACTCTGGTTTCCCGGTGGAGGGCGTTGTACTCTTTTATTTTTGTCCCACCCACGGTCAGGACGAGGTCAGGAGGTTTGGCTTTTTTTCTCTTTGACTTGTATTTGGAGAATTCATAGGAGGAATACATGAATCCTTCCAGAACCGCCTGAAATTCCACTTGTTTTGTTTTTTCAAGCGGGAAAAAGGCTTTTTTTATGGCACGTTCCTTTAATGCTCCCAGGGCTGTGGCGGCGGCCAGGCGAATCCGCTCATTCCTGTCCAGTCCTGCTTTTTTGGGCAGGGGGATAATAAAAATCACAGAACTTTCGTGGTTCAGCACTTCCATCTGAGCGGTAAAAGTTTTACTGCTTAAACCATTTATTTTATCCTGAATTTTCCCATCAAGGGCAGGTTTGTTAAATGGGTTTCCTAAAGCCGATTTCTCGTCTGTCAGGACACATATACCGCACGGCCTGGAAAAATCCCATTTTTTTGGTGAGGATATTGTCAATTTCATTTCTGTTCCAAAATCATAGTGAATTCCCTCGGATTAATTCGCCAATTAAAAGTTCAACAATTGGAAATCTAATAATTTCCCTGTGGTCAATCCTTTTCTGGTTTCGGTCGCTCCATTAGCTAACATGGGGAAGGATGCTAATGATAAGAGGATCTGTTGATTTCAATGGTAAAATGCCGGCTCCCTGCTTTATCTTGACGCCCAGCCTTCGCTGCTCCCTCCATACGGGCAGGCAAGTCCGGCATAACCGGGCTCATTAAACTGGACTTGAATTTGCTTTTTAATAAAAAGTAGTTAAAACAAGATAATTATTGCCAATAATTGTTAATAAAATGTTATATTTTGGTAATAAAATAACAAATATTTACTTTTCTACTGGATGATTTGAAGGACTCAACTTTACATCAAGCTAGAACGCTGGAAGCTTTGATGGATATCAGCAAGCATGTGTCCTCTTCGTTAGATTATAAAGAAATTACCTACCGGTGCCTGGTTTCTTTAACTGAGAACCTCGATCTGGAAAAATGCTCGTTATTAATGCCGGAAAAGGGAAAGAATTATCTGGAAATACGGGTTGGAATTGACTGGGAGAGCGCTGAGGCGGAGGATTTGCGGTTCAGCATCTCCGACAGTGTTTCAGGGAAGGTTTTCGCTTCCGGGATACCGGTGGCCGTACAGGACGTAAATGATCTTTCCGGATTGTATATTCCCGAGAACCTGACCGGCAGAGAAGGGATCACCGGATTCATTGCCGTCCCGGTTCTGGTCAACGGGCGTCCTATCGGAGTGCTGACAGCCTTTAAAGTGTCTAACCGGACCATGCTGGATGAAGATGTGAAAGTAATGAAGATTGTTGCTTCTGTACTTTCTCAAACCCTCAAACTGGCTGATTTTGTAAAGGAATCTAAAAAAGCCCTGAAAAATGAGAATGAGCAACTGCATGCGGAATTAGCTGAGCGCTTTGGCCTGAATAACGTCATAAGCAGCTCCTCTCGCATGAAAGAGACCCTTTCCACAGTGAGGAAAGTCGCTGTTACCAATGCGACGATTCTCCTGCGGGGAGAGAGCGGAACAGGAAAGACCCTCATCGCAAAAGGTATTCATTTTATCAGCCCTCACAGGAAGGGTCCGCTTGTTAACATAAACTGCGCATCAATTCCTGAAACCCTGATTGAAAGTGAATTGTTCGGGCACCAAAGGGGAGCTTTTACCGGAGCGGTCAATAAAAGGGTGGGTAAATTTGAGGCTGCGGAAGGCGGCACCATTTTCCTGGATGAAATCGGAGAATTGTCACTGGAAACTCAGGCCAAGATTTTACGGATCATTCAGGATGGCGCCTATGAAAGGATTGGATCCAACATGACCAGGACAGCCAATGTGAGGATCATTTGCGCTACTAATTCTGATCTGGAAGGCAAATTGAAAGCGAAACTATTCCGGGAAGACCTGTATTACAGGCTCATGGTTGTCCCTGTTTATGTCCCTTCGCTCAGATCGCGCAGAGAGGACATCCTCCCCATGTTGTCTCATTTTCTGTCTCTCTTTAACGAGAAGTACCATAAAAAGGTATCAATCTCAAGGATGGGAATTGAGTCGCTGGAGAATTATTCATGGCCCGGCAATGTGAGGGAGCTGGAACACACCATAGAAAGAACGGTGATCCTGGCTTCTGATAATGAATCGGTTGTGTCCGAGATTCCCTTTTTAAAGACCTGGGAAAACGTGGGGACATCCGCGCAGGAGACTGTACCGCGGAGGGAAGAAGAGCCGGTGGCGGTGGTTAAAAAGCGTTCGTTGTATGAACGGGTGCCATTAAGGGAAAGTCAGGTTAGAAGAGTGTTGGAAGACTCAGCCGGTATCCAGACTCTGTCCGCCAGGAAACTCGGGGTGTCGTTACGGCAGTTGAGGTATGCGGTGAAGAAGTTTGGACTGGATGTGAGGGAGTTTAAGTATTTATAACCGGACACCCCATACCTGAATTACCAAAGAGGATAACAAGCCAAAGAATCAGCCAAGGAGCAGACTATGAAAATGATAATTTCCTATATCAAACCCTTTAAACTTGACGAAGTGAAATCCGCTGTCCAGGAAGCCGGTGTTACCGGAATATCGGTTACGGAGGTTAAGGGTTTTGGACGTCAAAAGGGTCATACAGAATTATACAGGGGCAGTGAATATCATACTGACTTCATACCCAAAGCAAAACTTGAGATGGTAGTTGCCGATTCGATGGTTGATTCCGTGGTTGAGGCGATTTCGGAAAGCGGTAGAACGGGAAAAATCGGGGATGGAAAGATCTTCATTCTGCCTGTGGATAACGCTGTGAGGGTAAGGACCGGAGAGGTGGGGGAAGATGTGCTCTAAAACCTGAGCTCATTTGGGACCTGTATTTAATGATGGGTACTCAGGGTGTTACAGGGCCGGGGGAAGCCTGCCGGCTGGCTTCAACCCTGACCATTACCGATTACTTATTTTCGCTTGCACGAATAACCTGCGTATGAAGTTTCATGGATCATTCCTTCTGGAATATGGACGGCCATGCCGGAGCTGGTAAGCCAGTTTGCTGCGCGCGCTCATAAAAAAAACATGATAGTCCTCACTCCGGTAGTCCCAGTAGGTCCATTCAAAGGGGTGGAATTTCCCGTTTTTAAAAAAAAGGCTGGGTTCGGCGAAGATCCCTTTTCCCAGATAAACCCTTTGACGCTGATCCTTGGTAGAGACAAGAAAGAATTGGCCCAGGGTCAGGTATCCAGGGTCGATATTCGCAGGCCGTTTCCCCTGTTGGCGCAGAGAGTCTTCCAGCTTGTTGGTTGTTCTTTTTATGCCGACTATCGCTTCCCTCTGAATAAGCTCTTCAAAGGAAACAAAACAGCGCACCGGATCAGGCCCAACTTCACCGGCGTAATAATCTGTCCAGGTGAAGGGTATACATGCCATGGTTTCTTCCTCTGTGCCATACTCCTCTCTTAAAAGATTCCTGGTTTTCTGGACAATACCGGGGTTCTTCCCAATTATTCCTACAATCAGCTTCACTTTTGCCGGTTTTGTATATTGGCCCATTTTTTACTCATATAGTTTGTCCTTTCCAAATTATAATAAATGGGTCATTTAAGGAACCAGGGAGCGGGGTACCGGTTAGTTCCGACCTGGTTCGCACATGGAAACGACAAAGGGTGACGCGCTGATCCGGATTTCATGTGCGGTTTAGATTTGAAAAAAGACCATATTTATTCTAATTAACTTATTGATAAGAAACGGATAAGTCCCTCCCATGCTTTTAAAAAACCTTGAATCCAGTTTGAACACGCTTTATAAACCGTGGGAATTTGATGATCATGTGCCCTCCGGATTAATTGTGGAAGGCAAAAAAACCTTGAAAGAGGGAATTACCGCAGTCAGTTTGTCGGAGGACATCATTAAAGAAGCGGTAAAAAGACGGGCGGATTTTCTGGTGGTCCATCATGCCCACGGGTTTTGGGATAATCAATCCCGTAAAATTATTGGGGCAACCAGGAATAAGATCGCCTTGTTATTGAAAAACGGCATTAGCCTTTTTGCTTTTCATCTGCCAATGGATTCCCATCCGGAGATTGGCAATAATATTGGAATCCTAAAAAAACTGGGTTTGCAAAAAGTTGGTGGATTTATCCCCCTGGGAACGAATTATTTAGGATTGGTAGGAGAATTTAATGACTATTTACCGCGGTCCTCGTTCAGGAAACTGGTCAGTAAGAGAATCGGGAAGATTAATTTTTCTTTTTTTTATGGAAAAGAAGCTGTTAAACGAGTGGCTGTAAGCGCCGGAGGAGCGGCGGGTTCTATCAGGGAGGCGAAAGAAACAGGCGCTCAGGTTTTTTTAACAGGAGAGGCAAAAGAAGATACCTATATATACTGCCGGGACGAAAAATTCAATTTTTTAGCTTCCGGACATTATCGTTCGGAAGTCTTTGGCCCCAGACTGCTGGCAGCATATTTGACCGGAAGGGAGCATTTGCCCACAAAATTTATACATTTACCAAATCCGGTTTAGATTTTTGAGAAAGGATGGAAATTGTCAAAGAAGTGTGAAGAAAGAGTAAAAGCTGCGGAAAGTCTGATTGAGCACAAAGAAAAACTGAGATCAAAAAAAATAGTCATTGGGTTTGACGGATTTATTGATGAAATCATCCATGTTGTAGACACCAAGCAGAACAAAGACACTTTTACCCGTATCGAGACAATTAAGGATTTTGGAAAGAGAATAATATCCGCTTCTGGAAAATCCTCAAATATTGAACTGGTCCCAATCATAAAAAAGCTCGGCGGCAATGGGCCTATCATGTCCCTGGCCACAGCTGGGTTGGGCCCTCACATTACCTGCATTGGATTATTGGGCTATCCGGCCATTTCCGAGGTTTTTAAACCGCTGGCTGAACGGTGTCAGGTGATTTCCATGGGCGAGCACGGCAAAACTGATGCTCTGGAGTTTTCAGATGGTAAGTTAATGTTCGGGAAATTGAATACCATTTCCGAAATGTGCTGGACCCGCATTAAAAAGATAATGGGGGAAAAGGCCTTTGCCAGGCTGATAACTTCAGCGGATATGGTGGCTTGTACCAACTGGACTATGCTCACGGAACTGGAGGAGATAATTGAGAATATTATCAGAATTGTACCGGGCAAAAATGGTTTGCGGTTCTTTTTTGACTTAGCCGACCCGGAAAAACGGTGCAGACAGGAAGTCAACCGGCTGATAGAACAGATGAAAAGGCTGAATAAAAAGACGCCCTGTATTCTGGGACTTAATCTCAGGGAAGCCGAGCAGGTTTCTGATGTATTGGGCAATTCTGATAAGCCCAAAGACGGCATAAAGGGATTGAAGAAGGCTGCCACTCAAATTAGGAAAAAACTGAAAATCCATGGTGTCGCCATTCATTCTGTGGCGTTTGCCGCTGCTTCGGTTGGTGATGAGGAAGAATCCATTAAAGGCCCTTTCTGTGCTCATCCCAGGATAACTACCGGGGCGGGGGACCACTTCAACGGCGGGTTCTGTTGCGGGATTCTGGCGGGTCTCTCCCTGAGGGACGCACTATATATAGGAGTTGGCGCATCCGGCTGGTATGTCCGTCACAGCGGCCGCAGTCCCGAATTCGATGATGTAATCGGGATGCTGATGAGGTGGTCGGACGGCAGGCTGGAAAAATAGCTGTCTGGCTCAGGGCTGATTTACCTCTACGGTATTTATTTTCTTCTCAAGAAAATTCCCCTTAGGCAAAATTATATCAGAATTTTTGCTTTGCAGAGCATAATTGTTTTATAATACAGATAATTCAGAGAAAATGACATGAATATCCTTGACTGGACCATAGTGGCATGTTACCTGGCAGGCATGATCGGCCTGAGCGTTTATCTGTCCCGCGGGCAGAAAACCGTCAAAGATTATTACCTGGGCGGTAATAACATCAAGTGGTGGCATATATCAATTTCCACCATGGCTACCCAATGCAGCACCAATAGTCTGCTCGGGGCCCCGGCCTTTGTGGCCCTTGCGGCGGGGGGCGGGTTAATCTGGCTCCAATATGAGCTGGCGGTCCCACTGGCCATGATTTTCATTATGATATTCCTGCTTCCCTTTTACAGGAAGGCTGGTGTCGTCAGTATTTATGAATACCTGGAAATGCGGTTCGGACCCGGTACCAGGACTATATTGAGCATCCTGTTTCAATTTATCAGGGCTGTGTCCACGGGTGTCACTGTTTATGGAATCTCCATAGTAATAAGCGAATGCATCAATGAACCCTTCTGGATATGCGTTATTCTCATTGCCGTGATCACCATTATTTATGACTCAATTGGAGGGATGAAGGGTGTGGTGGCGAGTGACGTCATTCAGATGTTTGTTTTATTTTTCGGCATAATCATAATCATTTATTTTGCTCTTGATCTGGTGGGAGGCCTGGGGGAAGGCCTCAAATACATTGATAAAAGCCGCCTGGTCACCCTGGATTTCGCCCATCATGGCATGGGAGACGGACATAAATATGCTTTCTGGCCCATGCTGATAGGAGGCTTCTTCCTCTATGTGTCTTATTATGGGTGCGATCAAACCCAGGTTCAGAGAGAGCTTTCTTCCCGAAGCATAGATGATTCCCGCCGGTCTCTGTTCATGAATGGTGTGCTCAGGTTCCCCCTGGTGCTGACTTATTGCTTTGCCGGCATCGTTATCGGGGCATTTGTCGTCAAGTCTCCCCAGTTCCTGGAACTAATTCCTCTTAAGGACGGCGTAAGAGAAATAAACAAGACCGTTCCCATCTTCGTACTGGAGTACCTGCCTCATGGAGCCATTGGCCTGATTATCGTGGCTTTGTTTGCGGCCGCCATGTCAAGCCTGGATTCCACCATAAACTCCCTCAGCGCAACTACCATGAGGGATATCTATGAGAGGTTCATCTCCAAAAAAAACAGTCCCCGGTCGCAATTGTTGTGGTCCAAGGGCACCACTGTCTTCTGGGGAGGAGTGTGTACGGTCTGCGCTTTTTACCTGGGCGGCGGGGATGAGTCCATTATAGAGAAGATAAACAAGATAGGTTCACTTATAAATGGCCCTATTCTGGCCACCTTTATGCTGGCCATTTTGACTCGGCGCACTAATGATGCCGGTGGAATGATAGGCATTCTGGCCGGGTTTATAGTCAACTTGCTTATGGCAAATTTTGCCAAAGGAGTATCATATTTCTGGTGGAACATAATAGGATGGGCCACCAGTTTCGGGGTCGGCTATTCTTCCAGCATCTTTTTCCAGCCCCCTTCTGAGGAGAAAACCTCGGGATTAACCTTAAATAAAGACACCCTGTCTACGGCTCTCGGTGACTTAAAATGGAGGAAATACTACTATATCCTGGCAGGTTATTTTGTGGTCATCCTTCTGGTTCTGTATCTCATCCAGAGTATTGCGCTTTAATCTGTAATTCCATACCTGCCTTGTCTTTCCGGGTCAAGCCCGGGATGACAATACGAGCGCCGGGATTTAATCTAGTCAGACGCCGGATCCCTGCCGTCGCCGTGGCGGGCAAGTCCGGCGGGACAAGAAGAAGGCCGGTTTTAACTACTCAGCTTTTCCCTTTAAAATCCCCCGCATAATCTCCGCCTGGCTGCGTGCCCATGTTGAGCACCCCAGCAGGTTTCCATCTTCCCTTTCCGCCAGAGCAGGGCAACGGGAGCAATATGACGTATGAGCACAAGTCCGGCAGGCTTCCATCCTGTCCGGGGAAATCTCCCTAAGTTGTTTGAAAACAGGTGATGCTTCCCAGATGGTTCTTATGTCCTGTTCCCGCAGGCTGCCGGCGGGTTGGGAATGATGGATGCATGAGTATACTCCTCCATATGGATCAATGCTCATGCAGGTTATTCCCGCAGAACAAACCAGTTGCCTATCATTTCCGGCAGGGTCATCAATGTCGCAGTGCGTCCGTTTTTCCAGGACCGGTTTGCCGGCCCGGGGAAACACATCGTTATCCGAAAGCACCTGTTCGAGGTCATCCCGGTCCAGTCTTTCCTTGAGCGGCGAAAAGTCATTATCGGCACCCGGCATTACATTGGTGTCGAACTGGCAGGAAGCGGTCACCCTATTTGCAAGGTTTACTATTCCCCGGTAATCCTTCACATTTCTTTTCATGAGAACGCATTTGATGTTCAGGCGTATGCCCTGCTCTTTCAGCAGTTCCAGTCCGCGGACGGTTTTGGCAAGAGATCCGGGAACTCCTGTAATACCGTCATGGATTTCGCTCTCCGCAGAAAAGACGCTGACGCTGACTTCCATCACGTTGAGGAGCTTGAGTTCGCGTGCCCGTTCTTCCGTTATCAGGGTGGCGTTGGTGAACAGGTTCCAGGCGAAGCCCAGCTCCCTGACTTTCTGAAACACGGCTTGGTGATCATGTCGGCAGAAGACCTCTCCGCCGGAAAGGGTAAGGTACAGGCAACCCAGGTTTGCCAGCTGTTTCAGAGTATGTTCCACCTCGTCCAGGGAGAGTACCGGTTCAGCCCGCCGGGCATTATAACAGTGAAAACAATTCAGATTGCATTTGCCGGTTATCTCAAAAAGAACACTGTAAGGAACATTCTTTTCCCGGTACAGGGAACCGATTTGATCCAATAAACTGCGGTCAGGGCTCAATGTGTACTATTCCTTTTCCGGTAACCTCGAATACAAAATGAAACAGGTCCTTTTCCGCGTTATGGCCCTGCAGGTTAAAATGGTCTTCTATCCTCCGCTTTATATCACCCAGTTTGATGGGGGCTTCTTCCAGGCACTTCCAGATAAAAGTCCCGGTTTCGTTAAACCGGTGAACCCTGTTATCGGAAGGCGTGACCGCAATCAGGAATTCTCCCAGCACACGCCAGGCCACGTCCGGGTTGCGGGAGATCTTGGTGTCTAAAGTAATGTCTGCTTTCTGCGTCATTTTATGTTTTCCTTGGCGGTTCCTGAACTATAGGATTGAGGGTTGAGAATTGAGTTTTGGCAATCGCAATAGCGTATTGCAACCTCTGGCTTAACCCTAACAACTCAATCCTCAATCCTCAATCTTCCTTCAAACACCTCATGAATCACTTCCGCCTCCATGCAGGTCCATTCCTCCGTTCCGGTATAGTTCCCTGTATTCACGTATACGAATCCCGAACTTCTGCGGCAATAAGGACGGTGAGGACAGGATTTGCAGACCTTGAAGTCTTCGAGTTTCAGACTCCGGATTTTATTAAGGGAATCTGAATTCTTCCAGATATCGGCAAAGGGCGTTTCCCTTATATTTCCGGCAGAGAGCGGCGCCCCGATGCAGGGATAAACATCTCCATACGCCGAAATCCCGCACACACCTCTGGCGCAACCGCATTGCACTGAGCACTCCGGATCAAAGTCCGGTTCAGGGAGATGGCTCCGGAGGGGGCCGGAATAGAGCTGTTTCAGCTGCTGTCGTGTCATCTGATGATCCAAAGAAGATGATGTACCATCGTAACGCCGGCTGATCTGCGTGTTGGTTCCGTATTCCAGTTCCATCTCTTCCGCCAGCCGGATCATGTTATCAGCCTCGCCCCAGTTGCTCCGCGTCATGATAAATGTTATCCGGGTATGGATGCCGGCGTCTTTTACTCTTGTTATCCCTTCCTGGCTTTGAGAAAAAGATCCCGGGGTACCTGTGAAACTGTCATGAGTTTCCGGCCCGGCGCCGTACAGGCTGACTTCAATGCCCATGATCCTGGCCTCGACCAGTTTGCGCAATGATTTTTCGGTAAATAAGGTGCCGTTGGATTTAAGGTATATTCCCATGTGTTTATTCCTGGCATAAGTTGAAAAGTCATACAATCCCGGATGGAGGAGAGGTTCTCCCCCGGAAAAAGTGATGTTCAGGCAGCCCTGGTCGTAGACCTGATCAATGACGCTCAGGACCTCCTTTTCAGATAATGGGAAACCGTCCTGTTTCCCTGAAGGTCCCCTGGTTCTATTGAAGTTGTAGCAATGAAGGCAGCGAAGGTTGCAGTCCAGGGTTATTTCCATGGTAACTTCCAGCGGCACGCATTTTCTGTCTATATATTGGATGAGAGCGGCGGAGGTTGAACCGGGGCCGGCTATCTTGGGATTTAAGGAACGGTATGAGAAAGGATCGCGCATATATGCCATAATACTTTATATTGAGACCAGGAGCAAGAAGGTGTGGATTATTTTACCTTGGAGTACCGGAGTAATGGAGTACTCCAATATCCTGTGCCATGAAAGATTGAATGAAAAAGAAACGTCTCGTCCTTAACATCGCGAACCTTCCCGTCGCCTTTTGCCTGAAGGATTCCAGGATGTATGAAAGGATTTTAAAGAGATACCGTGGCTATGTATATGAAAGGTCGGGAGCGGTGCTTGAACTGGAAGCTGTGTTTACCGCCCGGTTTCATGGAAAGGGCCTGCAAGTGCGAATGTCCCAGAGGGGCTCTCTGTTCCAGGTCAGCCGCAGGGACTTCCACTGTCAATGGGAACAACATTCAGGCACGCTGCGGATGAGACCGTCTATTTATGCTTTTGACGCCCTGGTCCGCGTCCTCTATGCTACCCTGATGCCGCTTTATAATGGTATGCTCATGCATGCGGCGGGAGTGGTGAAAAACAGAAGAGCCTATTTGTTCGCGGGACGTTCGGGCGCCGGGAAAACCACTGTTTCCAGATTATCGCGGGGTAAAGTTTTAAATGACGAGATTACCGCCGTAAGAATTATGGGAAAAGACAGAGTAGAATTGTCCGGGACGCCTTTCTGGGGAGAGATGGGTTCGGGTCCGGTGTACAGGGAATCCTTCAAACTCGGGGCCCTTTTTTTCCTGAAGAAGGACAAAACAGACAGAATAATCCCTCTTAAGTCCATTTTTTCAATTCCGGCAATACTGCGGTGCTGTTGTTATTTCGGGAGAAATCCGGATCGGATAAAAGAAATTCTTCATATGGCGGGTGGAATAGCGGAAATTGTCCCTGTGAGCAAACTGCATTTCACCAGGTCCAATGAATTCTGGAAGAAAATACTTCATTAAACGTTCATAAATCTTTTAATTATATGTCTGGCTCCAGTCTGAGGTTCATTGCCGCGTTTCGGCAAACTCAGCATGATGTCATAGTAACAACTCTCAGGTCGTCACGTTGAGCCTAGTGAAATGCGTAGCTGTCCCATCACAGGTTCATAAACAGGTACCTGACATCCACTTGCCAAATGGATAAACATCAAAAACAAATATTGCTGACCGCTTTGGATAAATTCGGCACCGTGGAAGTCCGTGTTGGAGGGTGGAGCATGTGGCCTTTTATCCGGCATAATGAAACGATAGTCGTGGCGAAAGAAATGAAGACGCCGTATTTAGGGAAAGTGATCGCTTTCTTTAACGAAAACCAGTTGATTGCCCATCGCGTAGCCTGGTCCCGGCCAAAAGGGAACGGAAGTGCTGATTTCTGGGTTCTGGGTGATTTCAGTCAGTTTTCGTTGTCAAGGATTGATTCCAGGCAGGTAATTGGCACGGTAAGCGGGCTAAAAGTAGACGGATTCAGGAATTTATGGCTTATTCAACCATTTTGTGTTTTTGCCTTGATTATTGGCTTTATCTTACGGGGGATTCTTTCGATTAATAAGTTAGTAAAGTGGATTTTCAGGCCAATTTCCTGAATTAGATAAAAAAGGAAATATAATTGAATATTATTATTGAATAAAAGTCATATTAGTCTTATAATAGATAATAGGCATATTATAGTGAAAAATTATATGAAAGTAAAACTCATTAAAATGATTGAATCGGAGCTACGGTATCTGCTGGGGGATGAAATGCTTCAAAAATTAAAGAAATTGACTGCTTTCACCTCCTATGGTAAAATAAAAGTGTGATATATACCTCCGGATTGAGGTATAGTTATTGGATTTTATCATATGTAAGCAGGACCTGGGAAGAGAAGGACTGGGAACCCTACGTGCGCCATGTTTATTTAATCTGATTAGTCGTGTGATGTACTCAGGTTGTGACATAAAACAACAGCGGTGGAAGAAGTGAAAATAAAGGGAAAAGAAATAATCAAAGCGCTTGTAGGCGGGGTCAATTATCCCGTTCTCGCATTCGTCCTGTTTTTCCTGGCTGCCTCCAGTTTCGGAGCGCCCTGGAGCACTTTTCGGGGAAATCCCCAGCGCACCGGTTTCTACCCCGGCAAAGTCGGGGCGCCTGCTTCCGGTTCGTTGCCCTTGTGGACCGCTTCCCTGGGAGGGCCCATAGTTTCATCTCCCTCCATATTCAAAGGTGTTCTGTATGTAGGTTCCCGTGATAACTGCTTCTATGCCCTGGAAGTCGAGTCTGGAGAGATTATCTGGAAAGTAGAAACCGGAGGCTGGGTGGACGCTTCGCCGTATGTGAACGAAGATATGATAGTCATCGCCTCCCGTGACGGGAACATATATACCCTGAAGAGGGAAAATGGTGAACTCCTGTCCACCATGCCTGCCGGCCTGCAGTTATCATCTCCCGTAGTATACCAAAAAAACCTGGTACTTTCGGGACTCGGCCCGCCGGTGAACAGTTTTACCGCTTATCACCTGGACAAATCAGTCTGGCAGTTTGTAGATGAGGCCTGGATATTGCCCTTTACCCAGATGAGTTATTCCTCCCCGGCCATCAAGGAGAATCACGCGGTAATTGGATCCAGTGACGGAAAACTCCATGCTGTGGATATCACCACAGGAGAGAGAATCTGGACAGCCGGTACCAACGGGGGAGTATATATTTCCACCCCGGCCATAGATGACAGTGTGGTTTATTTTGCGCCTGGGAACTATGATGAAAACGTTTATTCCTACAGGTTAAAGTCGGAAACTACTATCGGCAGCCCGTTATGGAAAAGGGCATCTGTAAAAAAAACCAGCGCCTTGAGGAAAAGGAGTAATGTCAGAAGGATTACTCCCTCAAAGATGAGGGAAATAATGCGCTACAGTCCTCAACACCGGCGCAAAGTTCTGGACAATCTGCGAAAGCGGGGCTATGCAATGCCCACCATGCTTGTGAAAAAGGCCGCAGGTAAAAAGAGCATATCATGGTCTCCCGAAGGCGACCTGAAAACTTCTTCGGTAGCGGTTGGGCCCAGGAATGTTTTTGTTATCCAAAAGCATCTGGGGAGGGAAAGCGTCAGTCTGGTTTACAAACCCTGGTTCAATCTTGTGGCCTTTGATAAAAAGACAGGACAGGCCAGATGGGAGTTTGGAGAGGTGAGGCATTCGGTAAAACTGGGATACGCTTCCTCTCCAATAGTGGCCAACCTCATTTCCGGAGGCCAGGTTGTGTATTTCGGCTGGGGAGAGGGGCATGTATATGCCATGAAATCCTCTGGCGATTCATCGGGAATCTTATGGCATGATAAGCTTGATGATCATGTGATTTCATCGCCCGCGATTTCCGACGGCAAGGTCTTTTTCGCAACCATGGGTGGGAAGGTGGCGGCCTATGCAATTGCGGAAATTGCCCAGACCCAGAACTTCAAGGAAGAAACCTATGTGTATCCCAATCCTGTCAGGGGCACCAGGGATAATGTCCTGTTCCATGTGGGGGGGCTGCCGGAAGCCTCAACGGTAAAAGTCGAGATTTATAACATGGCGGAAAGACCTGTTAAACGCATTACGGAAACTGTTCCCTCTGTGGGAGGCGATATTCGCTGGAACCTGCAGGGAGTGGCCAATGGCGTATATTTTGCCAAAGTAACGGCCAAGTACAGTCTGGGGAAAGAAACTGAGTGGCTGAAGATAGCCATCATACGGAAGTAGGAGTCGGGTTGAAAAGAAGTATATACTCAGCTTTCTTTGTCCTGCTCATATCAAGCGCGGGACGTGCTGATGATTTTCAGTCCGCCAGTTATGGTGAGTTTGGAGCTGAGTATCTGAAACTCGCCCGGCATGCCCATAGCGCGGGTCTGGCCAATGCTGTCACTGCCTGGCAGGAAGACCTCGCCGGTCTCCAGTTTAATCCTGCCCTGCTGGCTTCCAACAAGGCTCATTTAGTTAAAGGCACTTATACTTATTTAACCCTTGACCGTAAATACAATTCTACGGAATACGCTTCACCGGCCTATGGCAACCTGGTGTGGGCTATTTCCTGCTTGAGCTTCGGTGTGGACGATATTGAGGGAAGGGATGAGGATGGCAACCTCACTGAGAATTTTAATGATAATGAAATAAATGCTGATTTTACTTTATCAGGCAGGGTTCCGGGTTTATTTTCATACGGTGTGCGGCTCCGGTATCTTTTTCAGAAAATCGGAGAGTCCTGGGGAGACATGGCCCAGGGCGCGGGGCTTGACCTGGGATTTTATTACCGTCCCTGGGAGCGAGTAGGCGTGGGCGCGAGCCTGTTGAGCCTTGGATCCAAGATGTACTGGGACAACGGGCATCAGGATTGGGTCGTGCCGGTTTTTCGAATGGGAGTTTTTGGCAATCTTATCGATAGT
This sequence comes from Fibrobacterota bacterium, assembly GCA_042567505.1. Lineage (GTDB taxonomy): Bacteria > Fibrobacterota > Fibrobacteria > UBA11236 > JADFYW01 > JBHPJW01. Next base: position 37,549 of record JBHPJW010000001.1, on the reverse strand, counting down.
ATTCTGGCAGTGGAAGTTGATATCATGAAACCCTGGACCCAGCCTCTGGAAGCTTCGTTTGGCATGCAGGGGACCATACTCAAAGTACTGGCCGCCAGGGCGGGAATCGGGTCTGCGGCCACCTTTGTCAATGACAAGCTGGATTTTCTGGATCCTGAACTTTTCTTTGGCGTGGGCTTGAGGTATAATAACTTTGGGATAGATTATTCGGCCATGAAACCGTGGTCTCCTCTCGGGCTGGGGCACAAGTTTACCCTGCTGGTCAAGTTCCCGGGGGTCTTTCGTTAGTCATTGATAGAGAGAGGTAAAGAGCGGGACATATACAATGAAAAGTAACCAGAGAAAAGAGATCGTTTCACGCAAACCGGAATATGTTCCCCCCATGGTTGAGTCAGAAGATATTTTTGAACAGAGTGCGCTGGCATGTGGAAAATGCAGGACAGCCTCCCATCGTCAACATGCCTGCATGAGGCTGCCTTCTGTATCCTGAGACAGAAAGCGGATGTAAGCTACGGTCTTTTGCGTTCGTTTCCGCAGTAATAATCAACCACTTCTAAAAGGAAAAAAGCTTTTAATCGCGAAGAATCGCGATTTTCAGCCATTTGATGTCCATGCTCGCTGTGTATTTCAAGGTGACTCTGGCGAAATACACACCGTTGGCAACATTTTCCAGGAACCAGGTGAGGTCATCATCGGCCGCACTCCTGGCGATGTCCTTGGCCGGCAGGTTTTTCACAGGCCTTTCAGACATGCTGAAGATGACGATGTCTACACTGGCATCATCAGAGAGACCGCTGACATGAAACTGGATCCGGTCCGCGCTCCCCCTCGCAGGATTGGGAAAAGCGAATATGCTCTTTTCAATCTGAGCGGGCATCTGGATGGCGGACAGATCATAGGCATACAAACCTCCGTTTATGGTGGCAAAAAAGACCTTGCCGTCGGAAATCGCTGGTGAGGCAACCAAATCCCCATCCAGTGTGGCGCTCCAAAGCGAGTCCCCGTTAGCTGCGTTCACAGCATATACTTTTCCTCCGTCCCAGCCGAAGAATACCTTGCCCTCCGCGGCAATGGGATTTGAGAGGTTATCAGGAGCAGTATTCTTTTTGAGTTCCTTCTTCTCCCACACCTTATCCCCGGTAATTTTGTTAAGGGCAAGCAGGGTGTGTTGTGATGCGGTATGGTCCGGGGAAGGAGAATATCCATATTCCTTGTTGATGACAAAGAGATTGGACGCTCCTACCTCTATTGAAGAAGATTTGATATCAGGCCCGCCGGGTATGAAATTATCCCTTCCGGAAACGGTCCGTTCAGCGGTTGCTGTCATTTCTGTGACATGAGAATCCTGTGTTCTCATCCGGGTAATCTCTTTTTCCCTTTGGGAAGGCCTGGGTGTGGCAAAGACCTCCCTGGATGGGGTTTCCGGTATTGTCCCGGCGGGAACAGCGCCGTTCTTAAAGGAAACAGGTGAGGAGAGTTGAGTATCTGGTGTCAGTGTGGAGAGCAGGGTACCGGATTGTTTGTCAATGATAAATATCTTACCGTCGTGGCTTTCCGCTATCAGGCTCTCGCCAACCACAAAAGGTGAGGCTTCCACCCGGCCATCGGTCTTGATTTTCCAGAGAGGCTCCCCTCCTGCCAGGGCGTTGATAGCATAGATCCAGCCCTCCCGGCAAGCGATGAACAGGAGGCCGTCAATAACAACCGGAGAAGATACAATGGCTCTTGGCAGGGAAACCCGCCACAAGGGGATGGGATCGGGTAAGACCACTGCTTCCGGTGAGAACCCCGTTTGCCGCTGGTATTCCCCGGAAATCGCCCGTGCTTGGCCGTAACCAGGATAATCCGCCAAAAGCAGGAAAAAAAGCGCGGCAGTGCTATTCAGGAAAGATGAATTTAATGAAACTCCAAACTTCATGGAAACAGGCTCGGATTACCATAAAATCCCTTAGAAGGGAGAGCGGTTTCCCCCATGCTTTTGCTTCAGATTCGCAAATAATGGCTTACCTTTGTCCTCAATAGGGGAAAACCATTTATTAATAAAGGTTTTTCAGTGGATAAGTGGTGTAAAAATTAGAAAAAAAGGGCATTTTTTTCGGGAAGAGGTTAGAATGCTGATATGTACCTTAACTGGGAATCTTTTTGTTCTTACCATTTGAGACGAAAGCAGTCAATTTCTTTAATTTTTGAAGCATTTCATCCCCCAGCAGGTATCGGAGTTCGGATTCAATAGCCTTTTGAAAATGAATTTTACTAACCATATTACGCCTTTATTAAATAATGTGTCTATAATATATTGTAAGACTAAAATGACTATTTATCAAGGTATTTTTTAATATCTTTTCAGTCTTGAAACGGATGAGGAATGAGGTGTGAGGAAGCAGCCGATTTGAGCAGTCTTTTTGCCGAACTCCTTTTTTATGCCATCACAACCCACTTCTGCCAAACCCGGTATTCAAGTACTTCATCACTCCAAAGGATGAATACTCGCAGGGATAGATGAGAAACTGAGCCCCTCCAAATGAGCAAGAGAAGAAACTCTGTTTCAGAAATGACCGAGGCAATCACTAAAGTTGCCGGGGGAGATTACTCTGTCCGGATAGAGCCGTCAGGAAAACATGATGAGTTGGACGCACTGGCAGCGGGCATTAACAGGATGATAAACGACATCAAGCACTGCTCCGAGGAACTTGAAAGGCAAAAAGACTGTGCGTCAAACATGGTTAACGTCCTCAGGTCCATAACCAGCGCCCTGCTCATAACAAATCCTGATAAAAAAATAATTTCTGCAAATCCGGCAGCTGTTTCAATGCTGGGCTATTGTGAACAGGAATTGATAAACAAGCCGGTTTCCTCCATTTTTACCGAAAAGAGAAAATTCAAGAATGATATGATGGACCTCCTCAAGAATGGGGAGGTGATCAATAAAGAAAGGCAATGGCGCTCTCAAAGCGGCAGAAAAATACCGGTGGTTTTTTCCTGCTCAATAATAAAAGACAAATATGATGCCGTTCAGGGGATTGTTTATGTGGCCCATGATGTTACCGAGGCGGTTCGGTCAAGAGAAAAAGATAATCGGGAACAAATATATAGGGAATTACGGGTGGATATGTGGAAAATGGCCACGGACAAGGGCATTAAAAGTGAAAAGGAAATGGTAGACCGTCTCTTTAGGCTGGTGGGGAGAAAGATAAAACCTTCCAGGATATGCCTGGATAGATTCAATCATAAAAAAGAAGCGGTAATTATTCAGGAATGGGTGAAGAAGGGGCAAAAGCCTTCGAGAAAGGACCTGAAATATCCCGAAAAAATCTGGAGGCATTTTACCGATGAGGAATATGTTCACGGCACACCGGATGATTTTCTGAAAAGAGCTGTTCCGGGAGTATTGGCGATTCCGTTCAGAAAGTTGGTTTCCGCAGCCGTAAAAAAAGAGGGGATAAAAAATATCATCATATTTCCGTTTAAAGTAGATGGGATCTTAGAGGGCTTTGTCGCCTTTGACTGGTGTGAAAGCGATGATAAGCAATGGGAGCAGGGGGAAATCCATACCGGCCTGGATTTATGTAAAATCCTGTCGTTTTATTTAAGCTCAAAAAGGGCCAGGGAAGCCATTATTGAAAGCGAGGAACGTTTCCGCGCCCTGACAGAAAGCACCAGTGACTTGATCTGGGAAATAGACGAGAATTCCAGGTATACCTATGTAAGCCCCAAAGTAAGGGACCTGCTGGGATATGGGCCGGATAAAATCATCGGCAAAACGTTTTTTGCTCTTATGACTCCGAAATCTGCACGACAGGTAAGGTCGGAGTTCAAACGTTTCTCCAAAATCCGCAAATCCTTTGCCGGCCTGGAGAATATTTGCCTGCATAAGAGCAGTGGGGTGGTCATGCTGGAAACCAGCGGTGTGCCAGTTTTTGGCCTGGCCGGTAACTTCAGGGGTTACCGGGGCATTTCCCGTGATATTACCAGAAGGAAAATGGCGGAAGAAAATCTCAGGGAAAATGAGGAAAAATTCCGGGTGTTGTTGGAAAACGCTCCCATAGGCATATATTATCATGATTTCAAGGGCAAACTGCTCTATGGAAACAGGAAAGCTGAAGAGATAGCCGGGTATAAGCGGGAAGAGCTGGAAGGCAGGCAATTTCTCAGGCTGAACCTGATAAGGAATAAAAAAGAACTCAGCAGGGCGGTAAGAAACATAAGCATGAATGTCCGGGGAAAAGCAACAGGGCCGGATGAATTCACTTTAAGACGCAAAGACGGAACAGATTGTACGGTAGAGATTAATACAGAAGTTGTAAGTATAGGCGGGCAAGGGGTGGTTCTGGGACTGGTGAATGATATCTCAGAGCGAAGAAAGGCGGAACAGGCCCTGATGGAAAGCGAGGGAAGGTTCAGGGAAATATCCGACCAGCTTCCCACTATTATATGTGAAACGGATATTGACGGTAAAATCACCTATGTCAACAGGGCCGGATTTGAGACCTTTGGATATACCAGGCGGGATTTTGAAAGGGGAGTCAATGTAATCACCAACCTGGCCCATCCTGCCGACAGGGAAAAAATGGCCGCTAATTTCAGGACGGTTTCGCAAGGGGGGGAAGACAGTAGAAGTGAGTACCGGATGTTGAAAAAAGACGGACGGGAACTCACTTTTATCGCTCAATCCAGCCCAATATACAGAAACAGCAGTCCGCTGGGATGGAGAATCAGCTTGACGGACATCTCCTGGCGCAGGAGCGTGGAAGAGCGTCACCATACCCTGGTGGAGACGTCTCCTGACAGTATTGTTACCCTGGATCTGAAAGGATTTATTACTTCATGTAATACTGCCAGCACCTGGTATACGGGCCTTGCCAGAGAAGATATGCTGGGGATGCATTTTACAAGATTGGGCGTGCTCAAGTTGAAGGATATACCTAAACACCTGAAATTATTCGGCCGGGTTTTATCCCGTGAAAAAAGAAAGGAACCTTTTGAGACTGAGGTTGAACCACAGGGCGGTACTAAGATTTGGGTTGAAAGCAGGGTGGGCTTCTTAAAAGAGGCAGGCAGGGTGAAAGGTGTGACGATTATATCAAGGGACATCACTGATAGAAAACGTCAGGAAGAGGAAAGAAAAAGCATTGAGGAGCAGCTCCGCCAGTCCCAGAAGATGGAAGCCATTGGTCAGTTAGCAGGCGGGGTGGCTCATGATTTTAACAATATCCTGGGTGGAATCACCAATTATGCCAACCTGCTTAAAATGAAAATGGATCCTGGAGCAAATCTTGTCCGTCATGTAGAAAAGATATCCAATGCTGCCCTGAAGGCTTCAGAACTTACCAGGCAGTTGCTCACTTTTGCCAGCAGGGCCAAGGTTGAGGTGGGGCAATTTGATGTCCATGAGACCATCAGGGATACTCTGGGAATTTTAAAACCCACCATAGGCAAGCACATTGATATTAGGAATGATCTTCAGGCCGGCAATTCAATGGTGGAGGGCGATGCCACTCAGACAGAAAACGCGTTTATAAACCTTACCATCAACGCCCGGGACGCCATGCCCAAAGGGGGAACGCTTTCATTTAAGACCAGAGAGATAGTCCTGGATAAAGAGACCATATATGACAAGGACTGGAAGCTTGCGCAGGGCCCTTATATAAAGATTACACTTTCTGATACGGGAATAGGCATGAATAAAGAGACGCGCCGCCGGATTTTCGAACCTTTTTTTACCACAAAAGAGGTGGGAAAGGGGACCGGCCTTGGACTGGCGAGTGTGTACGGTTCCATTAAGCAGCATAGAGGATATATAGGAGTAAAAAGCAGAAAAGGCAGGGGAACCGAATTCACTATTTACCTCCCGTTGCAGGAAAAAGCTTTCTATCCCTGGGATCGAGAGCCGGGGATGCCGGTCGCGGGAAGAGGAAGAATCCTCTTTATCGACAATGACAGGCTGGTGAGGGAATCAACTTCTGAGATGCTGATGGCACTGGGCTATGAAGTAGTATGCTGCGGTGACGGGGATGAGGCGGTAAAATATTACCGGAGCAACCATAAAAAAATAGATGTGCTCATTCTGGACGTAGTATTTACCAAGCTGGGTGGACGGGACTGTTTACACAGGATCCGAAGCGTTAATCCCGGTGTGGCGGTTATTCTTACTTCCGGATACAAGGACATAAGGCAGAAAATTACAGGCGAGGGAGAAGATTCCGGAATGTTTATTGAGAAGCCATTCAAGATTCAGGCCCTCTCCCGGAAGGTAGCCAGAGCTTTTAAGAAGGAGGAGTTACATGACCAGGATTCTCGTTATTGACGACAACAGGGATATCAGGGATTCACTCAGGGAAATCCTCGAATGCAAGGGATATGAGGTGACCACCGCCATAGACGGGAATGAGGGATACAGGATGTTCCAAAAGGAACGTGTTGATCTGATAATAATGGATATTGTCATGCCTGGAAAAGACGGGCTGGAAACTATCTGGGACATGAGAAAGGAAGTTCCTGATGTTAAGATTATCGCGATTTCAGGAGGTATCAGGAGCGGAAAAGGAGACCTTTATCTGGAACTTTCCCGGAAAATGGGGGTAAAATACAGCATGGAAAAGCCCCTGGACATAGACAAACTGCTCAGTTTCGTAGAGGAACTGGCGGGTAAATAAAGGTTGTGCAGGTTAAGTTTTTGAGTGGTTTCGGCTCTATCTGAGAGTTGGGATTCAGCCTGTCATTGGGATCAGATACCAGACGCGCCTATTAATTATCCAAACGATTTTATTGCTATGATTTCCGGTCTGAAATAAGCCGGAATAATGATATAGATGAAGAACCTATGAAAAGAAACTTGACAAATAGACAGTAAAGGCATAAAATATATAATAGACGGGTAAAGGGTGCGGTTAGAAAAACCTGGTCATCTATGAGCATCAGGAAAAAAATGGCAGGTAGAAACAGGGAGGTCTTGGATGGTTAAGAGCTTCAAATGCGTCAACATGAAGAACCCACAGGAGTTGCATTTTTTTAAGACCATAGAGGAAAACATCCTGCTGGAACTTGCCCTTAAAATAAAGGAAATTCAGCTGTCGGGTATGCCAAGAGACGAGAACCGAAAAGGTCCCGGGACCCTGGAGAAATATCAGCCTGTAACATTAATTCTTAAGAAGTCCGGATTCAGGTACTGGTGAGAGAAAAAGTGAATGACCGGTAGCCTGAATTCTCAGCAGTGATTAGTACGGATTCAGAGCCAAGACCACCTTTTCCGCTTATCCCTATCTTACACTGTTGGCCTGCGTCTCATCAAAGAAGCATACAAATACCATTCCTGCCATTCCCTCAACCTGTATCAAAAATTACCTTCCTTTCCGGGCACAGTTAAATATGGAGCCCTGTTTTTATGTTAATAATAGCGTTTTTACAAGAAAAACAGGCTTTCTAAAAAAAAGCCTCGACAAATAGTCTTAAAATGAGTAATCTACAACTAGTAACGTATAGGCAGTAAACAGTCTGTTTGTTTCAGGGCACCTTCAAGAGGTTAAAAGGAAAGACAACAGTGAAAAAGAAATTATTGACCACCGGCGATATTGCAAAACACTGCAACGTTAATTTCAGGACAGTGGTGAGATGGATTGAGAGAGGTCATCTTAAGTCCCATAAGCTCCCCGGCAGAGGTGATAACCGGATACAGATTCAGGATTTCATTACCTTCTTAAAAGAAAATGACATGCCCATTCCTGATGAATTCAGGCCCCTCAATCAGAAGATTCTCCTTGTGGATGATGATCCTGATATTGTGAACTTGCTTAAGCGGAAACTGAAAAGCAAGGGTTTTGAAATTAAAGCTGCAAAGGACGGTTTTTCTGCCGGAGTCTTTCTTCAGAGCTTTTCTCCGGCTGTGATGATATTGGATCTCAAAATGCCCGGCCTGAGCGGTCTGGACATGATTAAATCTGTGCGTAATCTTCCCGGTTATTCCAACCAGAAAATTCTGGTACTTTCCGGGGCTTCTGAAGCAGAGATTAAAAAAGCCATGGAAATGGGCGCTGATGATTATATGCAGAAGCCCGCGGACATGTCGCAGCTGGTGGATAAGATTCTCCAGTTGATAGAAAAATAGCCGGTATCTTCGCCGCCGTTTACAGCCCACGTCATTCCATTAACGTGTCATATTTTTTTTAGATTTCACGCCGGTAAACGGAGGTGTGGACAATGGTCGTCAGGCGGTCTCGAAAACCGTTGCCCCTTTCAGGGGTTGCAGGTTCGAATCCTGTCGCCTCCGTTGCGTCAATGTCTGTCTGTTTTGCCTGATCAGAGAAATAGCGGTATTGGAAGGCGGGATCGGCCACAATGGCCGTTTCTCACGCCTTTTTGGGTTACGCAATAGGTCTGTTCAGGAGTATCTCTTCCTGGATTTTAGAAGCGCTGGACTTTTAATCAACTTGGCTTATTACCTTAACTTCGCCGTTCTACCAAACGGGAACAGCGTCAATTGAAAGACGCTAACTGTTACAAAGAGCCTATTCCCTGCCGGGGGCCGTAGAGTTCCTGGTATTCTCTTTCTTTTTTCTCCCGTTCTTTTTTCTTTTTGTCTTCGGGCGGGGCGGCCTTTTTTTCCTGGGCCGTGTCTTTGCGGGAAGCATCATAAGGGAAATTATAGGCTTTGGAAGAATCTATCATTTCTATTTTCATAAAGCCCTCCGCTTCTTCTTTTTCCGGCTGAGGTTCGGCCCGTGTTTCTTCTTTCACTGGTTCAACTGGTTCTTCCTCTACTTCAACCTCATATTCATCAGATTTCGCTTTCATCTGGTTGAATCTATTCAGCAGATTGTGAATGCTTTTTGGCGGGGATTGTGGCGGTTTCGGTTTTTCTGTTACTGGCGGCGGATCAGGGACCTCAGGAACATCCGGCACAGGATTGGTACGGACCTCAACCGGATCTTGGGCCGGAGGCGGCTCGGCAACTTCTTCAGGCTTCGGTACAGGAGGCTTCGCGGCTGGTTGGGGGATCTCCTGTTCCGGCGCTTTCACTTCCTGTTCTTTTTTTTCTTCTTTCACCTCCATTTCCATTTCCGCTTCTTTTTCAGGTTCGATTTTTTTTACCGGTTTCCTGGGTTTTATTTCGGCTTTCTTCTTTTCGATTTTTACCGGTTCCACATTACGTTCTTCCGGCACCAGGTCTTCTTCGGTGATTTCCTCTACTTCGGGTTCAACAGGAGGTTTTATGGGTTCCCTCCCGGGAATGGAGTCCTTAAAGAGGTCCTCCACCGGGGGGATCGGACTTATTTGGTATTTTCCGTAGGGCCTGGAGGCGAGTTTTATTCTCTTGGTTTTTCTAACGTTGAATTCAAAGGGGTAGTCGGAGGCGGTTCCTCCTTTCTGCACGCTGAGGTTGAATATAAAACCCTTGGAAACCAGGGTTTCAGGAAGACCCGGAATAATCGGGAACGAGCGCCATTTTTTATTCTCCTGGTTCCAGTCACTCCGGCTGGCTGATGCCACAAAAAAATGCAATTCCTCTTCAGGTTTGACTGCGGTGAAATCCAGGGGCCTGAGCCTGTCCTGGAATTTAACCTTGGAATGTATTATCCTGGTCCTGATTCCATCGGCTACCACTATGTAGCTCTGGTTCCAGAGAAGGTAAATAACGTCATCGGAAAGATTTTTGATTTGCATGGAAATCATATTGGGAAAGACCTGGAAGAAAGCGATGATTTGATCGTCTATATAGGCATTGGTCGTTATGTGTCCCTTATCCAGAGGTCCTATTAACCTCACGCTCCATGAATAAGGCACGCTTGATTTAGATTGGGGTTTGACGGCACAGCCGGAAATCAACATGCCAAACAGCAGGAACAGGGGAAGAATCTGTGCCCGGAGAGGTTTCTTCTGAAATAAGGAAATGATGGAGTATTGAGGTGATTGGCTCTGTTTGGCCAAGCGGATTCCAGGATAGGGGCATGTTTGTCTTAAAGAGCATTCCATGGGAGCATTAAGAATTTTGTCTGAAAACATCTGGCCACAAATTATTTTAAGAGGCATAATTCTTATGCTTGCTATTAATCCTTACCCTGGTTTCACTTTATAAAAAAAGTCTTCCCGACCCGAACAGTTCATGATTAAAATTTAAAGAAAAAAAGGCATGGGTTTTATTAATTATTATTACGATCTATTTTATTTTTTTATTTAAGTGTACGGCATTTGATGGTTGATTTCCACCAAGTTTTTTTTAAAAAATCCAGTTTTTTTCTGCGCATTCTTCTCCTTTTCCTGTTCGTCATTATCGGCATATTGCCCGCGCAACCTGAGAAAAGAGCAGACTCGACAGAATCTGCGTTTCCGCCCCCGGATACATCCAAGCCTACATTCAGGGATTGGCCCTCCAGATCATGGGAAAAGGGCTGGTTTGCCTGCCAGGAACCAGCGGAAACAGCCGCCGATTGTTTTCGGGGACTTAATGGCGTTTCAATTGCCCACAGTGGATTTCCCGGCACCAGGAGCTCCATATATTCCATGTCGGCACTGGGCTCCGTTGCATACCATTCGGTGTTCAATCCAGTTGCCGGCTTCTCACCATATGGCAGCGGGGGATTGCTGGCCCCGGCCACCTATAAGGCCGATATGAATGGGGGCAATGTTTACGCCGTGCGGGAAGTATGGAATATTCCCGCCCGGATAGACACTCCCAGGACCAGGTTTTCCTGGGAAAGGGGCGCTTTTGCCATGAATGTTTTTCGGCTTGATTTTTCCAGGATGCTGACAAAAAACCTGTATGCCGGATTTGGCTTTGCCTCAGACAGGTCAGACAGCCTGGATTACGGTTACACCTTCCAGGTTCACCAGCCCTATTTAAGCGGAATTGCGGGACTGGATGAGTTTCTGCCTTTTTTGGAAAGAGACAGTGCTTCCCTGGTAATAAAGGGCGTTTCTCAAGCGGTGAATTCACTGCATTTCAGGCCGAGATTGGGGATTCGGCTGGGGCGAGGATCCGTGCTGGAACTCTATCTCGACCGGTTTAAGAACGAGAGCGATTTGTCTTCGCCACTGGCAGATACCATACAGTTTTTTTACACCGAAAAAATCATGGTTCCTGTACCATCGGAGTTTTACAGCCTGTCACTGGGCGGGATATTCCATCTTCAATACCGGGAACTGGTGTCAACAGTCAAGTATTTCCGTGCAATCCTGGAAAAAAAGGAATATGTGTCCAATCCTCTGGAATATTACCGGACCCATTCTGACTCGGGGTTTTCAAACCGTCAGATCGATGAGACTCTCGATGAAGTTGAACTGGAGGCTTCTTTGCCCGGTATTTACGGTAATCCTCAACTCAGGGTCAGGGTACGCAACGAAATAGTCCGGGGTAAATTGTATACGGGGACTGTCAGGGGAGACTCTTCAGACACAGCGGCGGTACCTCCGGATAAAGACAAGTGGGGCGATGAACAGGATTGGGAAGCGAGCCTGACGCCGGAATGGAGGTTTTTGGGCGCGGACCTGAGAGCCGGCCTGAAGAGGCATAGCCTCATGCATAAGGAGGTCGATTATCTGGCTGATTACAGTCTGCGGGGAAAGGCGGAGCTTCCGCTGGGATTTGCTTTGATGATCTGGCACGGTTATCTGAACAGACAGCCCGGCTGGGAACAACGATACTGCTCGAATTCCATGTTTTTTCATTACCCCAACCCGGACCTGGAACATGAGACCATTCTTAATTACGGCTCAGGAGTGCGGGCGCGTTTCTGGAACGTACAACTCTCCGCCCTTTTCAATGTAAACACCATCACTAATTCCATTATGCCGGCCCTGTTACCGTTCAGGGAGCTCCCAGACACCCTGGACTTTACCGCTCTGAGGCTTATCAATTATGAGGAGGAGCAACGAAATACCATTGGAATCAGGGCGTCAATCGCCCTGGGCAACTGGGATGTTGCACTGGAAAATTCCTATCTGGTAGACAATACCATCAGCGGCCCGCAGATAGACGGGCAGCGGGACAGCTACAATCCGGGTCTGCCGGGTAATTTTTCCCAGGGACTGGCCGGCAGCATATATAAAGGCCATCTGGGCTGGGGAAACCGTTTTGTATACGACAGGCTTGGGGTCAGGGTGGCCTGGGACTGGGAGTGGTATCCGGTGCGCTTCGCCTGGGCCCCTCAATTAAACGGATATTCAAAAGTTGTGAAACTGGATGAGTACCTGGCCCTGGATTTTATCGCGCAGATGCAGGTTAAGCAGTTCATTCTGTACTTTCAGATTAAAAACTTTTATCACGACCGATATTACCATGAGCCTGGAAACCATCCGCCGGGGGTGAACTTCAGGTGGGGCGTACATTGGCAGTTGGATGGGTGATGTGTGAGATCCTTAGTAGGAAATTCACATAATTTTGAATTTTGAAGTAGGTATGCGCTCTTCTACAAACCAAATGCCGTCCCCCTTCGTCCCTCTTAGCGGGACTACGGAGGGGTTCACTTTTTTAATTAAGAATGCAGAAATTAAAATTGATAATTACTTTCCTGCTCTTCGCATGATATCCAGCATGTCCCGTACAGCCTGTTCCATGCCCACCAGAGAAGCACGGCTGACAATGGAATGGCCGATATTCAGTTCCTGGATCTCCGGGATGGCGGTAATAGCTCCCACATTTTGATAATTCAGGCCATGGCCGGCATTAACCACCAGACCGTTTTTTGCGGCTACCTGCGTCATCTTTTCAATCTTATCCAGCTCCATCTGCATGGACATTTCGTTTTCTTCGTAGCTGTAGGCGTTGCAGTAATTACCGGTATGAATTTCTATGGCGTTGGCCCCGGATTTTTTCGCCGCTTTTATTTGGTCAAGTTCAGGGTCGATGAACAGCGATACGAAAATATCATGCATCTTGAGGGATGCGGTGGCCTTTTCAATTTCCTCCAGCTTTCCGGCTACGTTCAAACCCCCTTCGGTAGTGAGCTCTTCACGGTTTTCCGGCACCAGGGTCACCATATCGGGCAGGGTATCCACGGCGAACTGCACCATGTCTCTGGTAGCCGCCATCTCCAGGTTCAGTTTAGTGGAGATGGTCTGTCTCAGGAGCCTTATGTCCCTTTCCTGCATGTGTCTTCTGTCTTCCCTGAGGTGGGCGGTAATGCCGTTTGCCCCCGCCAGTTCAACTAAGACAGCGGCGGCAATAGGGTCCGGTTCCCTGCCTTTACGGGCCTCTCTCAAAGTGGCTATATGGTCTATGTTAACGCTTAGCGTGGCCATGGTGATTCTCCTGCCGCCTCAATGTAGAAATAAAACCAATGAATATAAAACGACTGTTTCCGCCAGATGCGGGCAAAAAAGAGGGACCCGGTTTGATAAGACCAGTGTTACGTCCAGTTAATTTTTCATGTTCTTCCTGATTCCGGACAAGCCGGAATGGCTTTTCCAGGGCATATAACATGAAAAAACTTATTTGACAGTCCACTAGTATATGTCCAGCTCGGAAAAGTTCACCAGGACAATGCCTTCCTTCTTCAGGTTTGTTTTTTTTATGTAACGATTGAGTGAGCGCAGGCCTGCCCGGGAATACGCCGCCACCAGGATTGACTCTCCGTAACGGCCGGCTGATATAATTTTTTTGCTTAACCGGTCCGCTACATTTGTGGACGGTTTTATTTCTCTTCCGTATCTGCAAAGCACCTGATGCTCGCGCGCCGTCTGTATGGAAAGACTTCTCTGTGAACCGGTCAGGTCCAGGAATCCCAGGCTTTTCTGATGACAGAAACGGAATATGTTCGCCAAAAGGTTTTTATTCTCAATGGCGCGATCACCATAGAGAGAGGAAAACCCGGCACTGGCAGGCAAAACAGCCAGCTTTTCTTTGAGAAGTTTATCCACTTCCTTTTGAGAATGGTGTATGAACAGGGCCCCTTGGCCCGGATTTTTGTAGGGGTAGTGGAATGGTTCCATGGGCAGGGCTATCAGTATTTCATCCCTGGATACCCTGTTTGCAAAGACCAGCAGTTTTTCGTTACCGGATACGGGATTGACCACCAGGCTTTTTTTCCAGCTGGTTTTGGCTAAACGCTCGAAATCTTCCCGGCCCAGACTGTCCAGTTGGGTAAAAATAATCGCGATTTTATACCGTCCCGGAAGCACGGAAGACCCGTGTCTGATGTGAAGTTGAAAAGATTCACCATAGTTTTCCAGATCATAGACAATACGGGCATTTCTGGTGCTGAGACGGCGGCCTCTGACAATTTTTGTTTTATAATGCCGGCAGATGCGGGTCAGTTCCAGGGCGTATTCCACCATGGGGACTCCCCGGGGCAAGGTTATTTCCCAAAAACCATTCCTTTCCCTGATTTTTTTTTTCGTTGTTATTGAGTATTTGTTACAAAGACTGTCCAGTAAGGCTTTACGCCAGTCCCCGGCCGGCCTGGTCTCAACGGTATCTTTTTCCTCCTGCCTCCGTTCTGTAGAATCAACTTTAATCTTTGTGATTTTTTTGAACAGTTGCTTAAGGTTTCCGGGAAGCGCTGTTTTTTTTGGGACCAGTTTCCCGACCGAGATTATTGCCCCTATGATAAGCAGCAGGATGGCTATTCGTTTAAACGGACTCATTGGGAGATAAAGTACACTCTGGGATCTGGGAGATCAACAGGGGTGCAGAGAACAGAGGGCAGAGAATAATAATTTTAAATTTTGAATTTGAGATGTTGAATTAAGTTAATCGCATTTAAGATACGAAACAATCCCACAAGAGGCAGAATCGGTGCTGTATGTCCTCAGCAGTAGCAGGTTGAAGAATCTAACGGCGTGCCAGCGGCACGCCATCTCTCTTTGCCAGAACAGAAAAAACAATTGTATCGGCGTACCAATGGTAGGCCGATATCTATTAGAAAACAGCATAATTATATACCTGGCTTTTAATTATTGATAAAATGCATGATTATAACTCAAAACCGCCTTTTTCCAGAACATGCCTACACTGTTTTGGAAAGCACTGATCTAAAATTTAAAATTAAAAATTAATAGAATCCGTCACTTAGGTTACAGCCTCCTTTCTCTATACAAACATTGCTCCACCTCGCACTTGTTACAAGCATAACCTGTTCTCTTGACATCGGGGCCCAGGCCGATGATGCCGCTGACGGACTTCATGGGGATCATCAGGGCTGTTTTGGTGAGGGAAATGCCGCAGAAATTTTTACCCAGCAGGGCGAAGAGAGTGTGCTGATCGGTTACCGGCCATCCACAATATCCGGGACTGTATCGATCGGTTATTTTCATCCCTTTTTCGCGCATCCGCCCGGCCAGGATGTCCTGGATTCTGTCCATGGCCGCTTCCACCGCTTCTGAGGCAACGGCGTCGGCGATATATCCTCTGAGCTCCTCCTTTTGCTCGAACAACCGTCTTATCCACCCGCTGGCACCGCTTCCTGCGGTACAGGCGAACAGAGCGGCCTGCCCGGCCTTTTTCAGCCGGCCGGTTATTATTTTCCCCGTGGAAAATTCAGCATCTTTGATTTGAATCCCGGTCCCGTCTTTAAGGATGGTGAGGCCGTCCGTAATCCTGTAGCCACCTTTTATTTGGCAGTATTCATCGGCTGACTTGAGCACCTCTTCAATTACTTGGGAAATGAGTTCGGGGGGGGCGGCCGGCTTGTATCCCAGCGATGTTTCAACCTGTTCCCTGGAAATATCCAGCTCGGAAAAGGTGAGTTGGAAGGCGTTTGCTGGAGGAGTCATGGCATTTGAAGATTGAAGAAGAAAGATTTCCGCTCGATGAAGATGTTAGTATCGTGGATTTTACCAGCGGCTCCACCAACCCTCAATCCTCGAGCCTCATTATCCGATACCGCATCACAGCGTATCCAAAAACTTCTGCGCGTCCTGCGGGTTGGCGCCGAAAACATCCGCCCCGACCTTGTCCGCGATTTCCTGTGTGACAGGCGCGCCGCCGATAATCACTTTTCCGGTGAACCCCTGTTCCCGTAGCAGTTTTATGGTGTTTTCCATGTTCTCCAGGGTTGTGGTAAGCAGCGTGCTAAGCCCCACCACACAGTCCGGATGCTTTTTGGCCTCCTCCGCAAACCGTTCCGCTGGAACGTCCACGCCGAGATCTATGATTTCCCAGCCACCGCCTTTTACGACCATCGCCACGATATTCTTGCCGATATCATGCAGGTCGCCGGCCACGGTTCCTATCACAAAAGTCCCTCGGGTTTTTACCGCTCCGGAGTCAAAAAAGGGCTTAAGGTGTTCCATAGCCATTGTCATGGCCTTGGCGGACATCAGCAGTTCCGGTACAAAGGCCTGGTTCTTGCTGAATTTATCTCCGATTTTCTCCATGCCCAGTATGCAGCTTTCCAGTATCGCATCAGGGGTTATTCCCTCTTTAACGGCCTGGGCCGCAAGTTCGTCGGCCCCCTCCTGTCCTTTCAGGTCTGTGGGAAAGGGAGATTGAATATTTATTTTTCCTCGCTCTATGCATATGGCGATTTTATCCACTAATTCCGGCATGTTCATTACCTTTTACAGTTTTTTCCCCCCCTAAATGTAATAGTTCTGGTTTCGCTTCCAATAGGAATTATTGACGGCCGCCTGGAGGTTTCTGGCCTCATTAACCGGAGGAATAAAAAAAACGAACCGGTTTTTCTTTTTGTAGCTATTATATGGTACGTGAGTTGTAATGAGAAGGAGAATCTCCCATGTCAATGTTTTCCCTTTTGTCGCTGGTCTTTTTTACCACTCTGAATATTTTCGCTGTTACGGGAACGGTGCTGGAAGAGGCCGATATGCAGCCGGTCGCTGGAGCCATGGTAGCCGTTGTGAATGGGACTGAAACGGTGTACACGGATGCGCAGGGGAACTTTGAGCTAATCCCCCCCTCTTCCCTCCATCCCGGCGGTCTGCAAACCCGGGCATCACTGTATGCCAGCGCTAACACCTTGTATGTCTTTTTGCAGAGTAAAGCCTTCATTGGCATTGAGTTTTTTGATTTCAGGGGCCGCAAAACCGGGTCGGCCAGCGGGGAGGTGTTGGAAAAAGGAAGCCACCGCCTGGATCTTTCCGGGGCCTTGCCTGCCGGGACAGGGAATGCCGTATTGTATTTACGCCTGAGAATTAACGGGAAATCAAGTCTGCACAAAGTTCTTCGTCTGAGCGGCGGCGGCGGGCCCGAACTAAGGGTGAGCAGAGCCTCACCCGGACCCCTGGCCCTGAAGGCTCAGGGCGCTCCTGCCGGCAATCTGGCCATCAGCATCGACAAGCTGGAAGACACGACCGTGGCTTACCAGACCGCGGCTGATAATTTGGGTGACATTATTCTGCGATACCCGCCCCGTGCCTTGGACGTGGGAGCATTGCCTCCCTATGGGGCGACAGTGCTGTTTGCCGGAACCGGTGATTCAGCTGCAGCGAGACAGGAACTGGAGGACAATTGGCAGCATTGGGTCTCTCCGTGCAGGGTGGGCCAGGACTTGGGTCCCACTCCCATTGTTTGGGAAATAATGCGCGATCCGGAAGATGTTTCCAATGACAATAAATGGTCCTTCATGTCCTGTTGTTCTCCCAGGCAGGGATGCCCGGGCCATGGTTATGACGATCTTGTCACCAAACAGGCATTTGGCGATCACCAAGTGCATGTGGAATTCAATACCATGGGCCAGTATGATGACGAAAACAACGCTAATCTGGGTGAAAGTGAAGAGTATGGCGCCCCCGGCTATACCAACAGCGGCGTCTATGTCCAGAACCGGTATGAAATTCAGATAATGTCCAGCGACAATCCCGATGACATTCTTGAGGATACCCATTATTTCGCCTCTTTGTGCGACCAGAAAACGCCCGATGTAAACGAGCGGAGGCCCAATGGCCAATGGCAGGCTTTTGATATTACCTTCCGGACTTCGAGGTGGACCGATGGGGGGGACTTGATAGACAGTGCTTTTATAACGGTGTACTGGAATGGTGTGAAGGTCCATGACAATGTGCTCGGCAACGCGCCCGCAACCGGAGACAACAGCGGTGAGGAACATTCGCCGGAAACTTTCGGCCTGAAGCTCCAGAGTGAAGGATTGGACTGCAGGTACCGCAACATCTGGGTAAAAGAGTACACTATAGATGAGCGGGAAACAGATTTCGGGTATTGATTCCCTCTTTAAGAATAGAACTGGATTACCCGGGTGATGGCATCGAATCCGCCCAGGTTGATAACGTCCCTCAGGCATTCCAGGGCCGGGTGGTTATCAGGCAGTATTTCGTACTTGCGTTTCACAGAACCAATTATCATGTCCAGGCCCATGGGCATGGCCAGGCTGAGAAAAGCGCTTTCCAGGGCGCTTTTAACGGGAGAACCATCCGCGCGCCTGGGTGGAAGCATGATGGAAAAATTTGAAAGGCCCACAGACAGGTGCGCTCCGGTAAAATCCGGATCGTTATGAATAAGCCCAAGAGCATCAAGCACTCTTTTTAGCTGGCCCTCAGAGTCACTGCCCACCGGGGCTATGCCTGTGTCTAATATGCAGTCTGTTACCGGTATGTCATGCCCGCTTTCTTTCATGAGTTTCAGCATGTCCCTGGCGGTTTGATAGGTCTCCTGCGCAGTTTTATTGGGTTTGTGGCGGTTCTGCTCCGTTCTTTCGGATATCATCAGGACAGGCCTGAAAGCCTGTCTTCCATAGAGATCAAAAAGCCGGGGACGCAAGGGGGAAATGGAGTTTAAAATGGGGAGTTGACCGTCCGCGCGGGCCTGGTCATAGGCGTCAAGACCGGCTGAGGCTGTCTCAAAATCAGGTGTATCAATGGCCAGCGGTCTGGAGGTGGCCGCCTGTATCCGTTTTACCAGGTCAAACATGAAATCCGGGGAACGGTTGCCGATGTTCACATCTATGTATGCGGCTCCCTTCCGGTGCTGTGTTTTCGCCAGGCCCAGGATCCCTTCCAGATCATGGTCATTGAACATCTTCCGGGTGGAGGGAATGGAATCGTTGATTGATTCGCCGATGATGGTTAAGCCGTCAATTGCCATATTATACCTTTCGTGGGCGTTAATCTAGTTATTGGTTATATCAGGGACAATAATTGTGTGGCCATGGTGCTTAGCCTCCGAAAACGGGAGCTGCGCCAGGGACCGTTTTATTAATTTTTAGCTTCAAATGATTGCAGCAATAATCTGCGGGGCCACTGCCACCGGAAAATCAGAAATAGCTTATAAGCTGGCCAGGGCCAATGGGTTTGAAATTATATCAGCCGACTCCCGACAGATTTACCAGGGAATGGACATTGGGACCGGCCAGGTTGGTCCCGACTGGAAAAAAGAAGTACCGCACCATTTCATGGGGATTGTCCCGCCTACTCAACCGTATTCTGTGGACCGGTACAGGAAAGAAGTAACTGCTTTTCTCGGGCAGAACAGGGAGAAAACGTTTATCGTGGCAGGGGGAACGGGCTTATATATCAAAGCGCTTCTTTATCCCCAGAAAAAAGAAAGAAAACCCGTTCCGGAAGAAATAAAAATAATCGCCGCGCGGAAGCTTCAGGATTTGGGCTCAGACGCAGTATACCGGGAATTACAAAAGCGTGATCCCGAAGTTGCCGGCAACATTCATCCTCATGATAGGTTCAGGTTATCTAAGGCCTACGAAAATTTTCTCCTTACCGGAAAGAGCTACCGGGATTACGGATTCAAACAAGAAAAACATCCAATGTTTGAAAGAATTCCCATTATCCATATCCATATTGAACGGTCCCGGCTCTATAAAAGGATAAACCAGAAGGTGGAACAAATGATAGAAGATGGCTGGATAGATGAAGTGAGGAATTTGCTGAGAGACAATCCCGGGGCCGAGTTGCCCGGTTTGAATGCCCTGGGTTATTCATGGATAATCGATCATGTCCAGGGGAAAACCAGTATAAGAGAGGTGATAGCGAAAATTCAGCAAAACACCAGGAATTACGCAAAAAAACAGGTGACCTTTTTTAAAAACCAGTTTTCCGGGGCACGGATTATGGATTATTTCCAGTGGAGCAAGACCCTGGAAAGCGCTCAGTGGAAATGGACTTATGAGAAGGAAGAATAACGATTCACAAGTGGGGGAAAAATATAATGGCAAGGCCCGGAGAAAAATGACATAATAAAAAATGACCGGATAGGGGAGAGTGTACTGATTCTGGAGCGGGAAAAAATAATTTCAAGCAACTCGGATGGACTATGTATTTTAAGACAAGAACGTAAGGATAGCCATGGATGTTTCTGTTGAAGAAATCAAGAGTCTCATAACACAGTCTGCTCAGATGGGCGAGGTGCAAATCGGAGACGATGAGGATATTTTCTTTGAGTTAGGCATTGATTCAATGGGATTGGTGGATATCCTCTATGCCATTGAAAGTCGTTTTCATATTGAAATCCCGCCATCACAGGTAGAAAGGCGCTTGTTTAATACCCCAAATAAGATACTTGAATACCTCAGATCAAAAAACTGATACATCAGGACCTCAGTTCGAGGACCAGGACAAATTCTGGCATCAATTCAGTTTCATTACTTTTTTTGCCGCGATACTTACCTTCGTGTTGCTGATCCGCGGACTCAATCTGCATAATTACTTTTTTGAGAGGTTCCGGGAACGCGCTGAAAATCAGGCTACCCTGAAGGCCAATCATTTTACCTTTGAAAATTTTCAGAAGAGCCTCAATGTGATAGACCTGTTTTTCAACCATTTTAAAAATCCCGTTTTAATAGGGTCTTCCGAGCTGAGCCAGACTTATGAATATGACCAGGATGCTTTTCATCCGTGCATCTTCTATAATAATTTCGATTTGGGATTCACTCCCCTCATGATCGGTAACGGCTGGGCGCAATCTTTTTTCTCCCTCTTACTTTTTGCAAACCTGGAGGTTGATGAAAAGTTGCCGATAGTGATAATCATTTCGCCCCAATGGTTTGAGAAAAGCATGGGAAGGACCCGCACTCTGCGTCATGTCAGCATGAAATGGCTGGTCGGCGCCCTGCTCAACAGTCCGGAGCCTTTTAACAGCTATATCCATAAGAGGCTGAGGCCCATCATTCAGGCGGAGGATGATTTGTTTCTCAACCTGTATTTAAGGGTGTATAACACGGGAGCAAAGGGAAAGGCCCTCTCGAGAGTGTTCAAACCGTTACTCAAGCTGAAACACCTGATATATGACCTGGGAGAAAAATATGCGCTGTTCTTTTATCACGACGGAAAGTTCGATCCCGCTTATCAGGACAGAAGGAAAAAGCTCACTGAGCTGGATTACGATGAATTTGAAAAGCGGAACCTGGCCGTAGCCAGGCAAAGAACGACCAACAACCGGTTCGGCATATACAATAAGTATTTTAATGAATGGGTAAGAGACAAATACGAGAGAGTAATGAATGGCGGTGATTACGGCCGTGGCAGGGATTATTTGATAACGGAAAACCAGGAGTGGGATGACTTTGAGAAACTGTGCGAGATAATTGACTATAAGCAATTAAATGTGGTTTTGATAATACCCCCTTTTAACCGGCAATTATTTAAAGCTCTGAATTTTAACGTGGACAATCAGGATGAATTCTATGGAAAATTAAAGGAAATTGCCGGCAGGCACAAGGTAGCCATAAAAGAATACAGCGATAAATCTGATGAACTGTATTATCTGCGTGACGCAATGCATACAGGCTGGAGAATGCACATCGAATTAATAAGGGAAACCTATGAGCATTTCAGAAAGTAAAACAAAACTCATAACCTTAAACGCGATTTATTTTATTGTTCTCGCGGCCATAGGTATGGGACTTGTTATTCTTAACTCCAATATGGAAATAGAAATACAATTTATTTATAACCAATTTTAAGGTCCTTATGGACTTGCTGAAAAGCCTTGAGTCAATAGCGATCCGGCATCCCGGTCGCACAGTCATGTCTAACACCGGCGGACAATCATTAACCTATGGCGGACTTTGGGCCCGGGCCTCCCTTCTCGCCCGATGGATGGCGGAGGATTTGCCCCGGGACAATTCTCCTGTGTTTCTTATCGGTCATAAACAACCGTCGATGATAGTGTCTTTGGTGGCTTGTGTTATGTCCGGACATTGTTTTGTTCCTGTCGATATCAACACTCCCCGGCAGCGGGTGAACAATATGGTCAAAAACGCCTGCCCAAGCCTTATCATTGACATGGCTGGAATGTTCACAGAACCAAGGGAAAACCTCCTGCACAAGGAACAGTTGGAAAACCTGCTTCGCACAGAAAAGGGGGGAGGAGCGCCTCTGGATCGTCAGGTAAAAGGAACCGATATTTTTTACATCATTTTCACCTCGGGGAGCACAGGGGAGCCCAAGGGCGTACAGATATCCAGAGACAACCTCGAAAGCTTTGTTTCATGGACCAGCCGGGAATATGGCTACCCTGAGGCACAGGACCTGGTTTTCCTCAACCAGGCCCCGTTTTCTTTCGACTTGTCCGTTTTCGAACTTTACAATTGCCTGGCCCACGGCTTCTCGCTTTTTTGCCTGGAAAAAAAAGCAATAGAGAATTCAAAGATTCTCTTTGATTTTCTGTTCGACTCCTCGGTGGGGATAACCAACTGGGTTTCCACGCCTTCCTTTGCGGAACTCTGCCTGAAGGACCCGGACTTTAACGGCAACAGGATACCCTTCATTAAGGAATTTATTTTTTGCGGCGAGGTCCTCCTGCACAAGACGGCTGGAGATCTGGTTGAGCGTTTTCCCGCCGCCAGGATATATAATCTTTACGGCCCCACTGAAGCCACCTGCGCAACCACCTCGGTGCTCATAACAGAGGAAATCCTTAATAAATACGATCCGCTTCCTGTAGGCAGGGTGAAACCGGGCACCGAAATAAAGATAATTCCTGCCCAATCCGCGGGGGATATTCCCGATGAGATACACATAATCGGGGACAATGTGAGTTGCGGATATCTCAATCTTCCGGAGTTAAACAGGGAAAGGTTTTTTTCCAGGGAGGGCGTAAACGGTTATAAAACAGGCGATTCCGGTTTTTTTCGGGACGGCTTTCTGTTTTTCCAGGGGAGAAAAGATATCCAGATTAAATTGTACGGGCACAGAATTGAACTTGGAGACATTGAAAGCAATCTACTCTCCATGGAGGAAATAAGGGAAGCGGTGGTTTTATTCTGTGATGAGGCGGATAGCATGAAGTATCTCGCCGCTTTTATCATTTTTAAGGACGGAACATTGCCGGATGATCCGTTCAGTCGTATAAAGCAGCTGAAAAAAAAAGTGCGGCGTGTTCTGCCGGAGTACATGCTGCCAAAAAGGTATATATTCAAAAGCCATTTTCCTCTTACCAATAATGGTAAGGTCGACAGGAAAAAACTTGCAGAAGAATTAGTTTAAATTGATTTCATATTCAGGACTAGATTTTTTCATCTCGGCGTTTCTGCTGGTTATCCCCGCCGTAATTCTTTTTTTCATTAAAAGAAAGCCTTATTATCCCGCTGCTTTTTTCTCTATGGCCATGCTGGGACTATGGTTAGTCACCAGAAAACCGGGCACCTTTCTCTTCTTTGGTTTTTATCTTTTTTACCAGTATTACCTGGTGCGGACGATTCTGAATCTGAGAACAAAATCCGGTACGAAAGTAAATCGTTTTTATTTCTTTATTGCCGCAGCTATTCTGCCCCTGGTGCTTTTCAAGGTCATCTCGGTAACGGGCTTGGCGAAACAGGACGTGTTCGGTGAGCTGTTCTCCAGCCCTATGGGATTCATGGGTATTTCCTATCTCACCTTCCGGGTCCTGCAACTGTTATTCGAAATTCAGGACGGCATAATCCAGAAGGTTTTGTTTTTCCGGTTTTTCCTTTTCATCACTTTTTTTCCCGCTCTCACATCCGGGCCCATAGACCGTTCCCGGCGTTTCGAAACGGATCTGGATACCACTTTCAGCGTCCGGGATATCATTAACATGCTCAATGCCGGTCTGGCAAAAATATCACTGGCTTTTTTGTATAAGTTCATTCTCGGGCATTTGGTCTATACATACTGGCTGACCCGTCCCATTCCGGGTATAACAGGATTGATGAACAAGATTTCAATTACTTATGCCTATTCCGCCTATCTGTTCTTTGATTTCGCGGGTTATTCCTTATTCGCCATAGGTTTCAGCAACCTGGTGGGAATCAGCCTCCCCAGGAATTTCAATGTTCCCTTTTTGAGCAGGAACATCAAGGATTTCTGGCAGAGATGGCACATGAGCCTTTCCTTCTGGTTCAGAGATTTTGTTTTTATGCGTTTTGTATTATGGCAGCGCAGGAAAGAATTTATTAGGAACAGATTATACCTGGCCATGGCCGGTTATTTTATCACTTTTTCCTTAATGGGTTGCTGGCACGGGCTCCAGTGGAACTTTATTCTGTATGGGCTTTATCACGGCATTTTAATGGCGCTTTATGAACTATATGAAAAGAAAATCAAGAAAAAAGGCGTTTTTCAACGTTTTCCCATTCCAGGGATTGTCGCCTGGTTGATTACTTTTAACGCCATTTGCTTTAGTTTTAGAATTTTTTATGGCTGGTGAAACATGGAGGTTATGAAAAGCGGGGACACAAATATTCTAATAACTTTTTTCTTAACATAATTCACTTGACGGCCGTCTGATTTTATAATAGAATAGAGTTCGCTTTATTTAGGTGCCCATGCCCTATGAGGCCTGGGCGTTTTTTGAGACTTTTACAGTAGACAGAGTCTATTAGTGCGTGCGGGAGACCGAGTTAATAAGTTGAAAAACGAATTAACAAGGGGATGCCCGACCAATTCTTTTTATAAGAATTAGAAGGGATTAAACAATTTTATAAATAATCAATGAAGAGTTTGATCCTGGCTCAGAACAAACGCTGATGGCGTGCTTAATACATGCAAGTCGAGCGGGGTCCTTCGGGACCCAGCGGCGAACGGGTGAGTAACACGTAAATAATCTGCCCTAGAGTTGGGGATAACTATTCTAACGAATAGGTAATACCGAATAGTGTTTGGTTTTCTCATGATTACCTAACGAAAGGCCTTCGGGTCGCTCGAGGATGAGTTTGCGTCCTATTAGCTTGTTGGCGGGGTAACGGCCCACCAAGGCGACGATGGGTAGCCGGCCTGAGAGGGTGATCGGCCACATTGGGACTGAGATACGGCCCAGACTCCTACGGGAGGCAGCAGTAGGGAATTTTGCGCAATGGGGGAAACCCTGACGCAGCAACGCCATGTGTGGGATGACGCATTTAGGTGTGTAAACCACTGTCGGCAGGGAATAAATACACCCTTGAGGTGTGCTGAATGTACCTGCAAAGGAAGCCCCGGCTAACTTCGTGCCAGCAGCCGCGGTAATACGAGGGGGGCAAGTGTTGTTCGGAATTACTGGGCGTAAAGGGAGCGTAGGCGGAAATTTAAGTCGGATGTTTAATCTCAGGGCCCAACCCTGAACTTGCGTCCGAAACTGGATTTCTTGAATATGGAAGAGGTGAATGGAATTCCCGGTGTAGCGGTGGAATGCGTAGATATCGGGAGGAACACCAGTTGCGAAGGCGATTCACTGGTCCAATATTGACGCTGAGGCTCGAAAGCGTGGGGAGCGAACAGGATTAGATACCCTGGTAGTCCACGCTGTAATCGATGAATACTAGGTGTTGGGCTCGTTAACGGTTCGGCACCGCAAGCAAACGCGTTAAGTATTCCGCCTGGGGAGTACGCTCGCAAGAGTGAAACTCAAAGGAATTGACGGGGGCCCGCACAAGCGGTGGAGCATGTGGTTCAATTCGAAGCAACGCGAAGAACCTTACCAAGACTTGACATGGGATTGACCGTACGAGAAATCGTGCTTCTTACTTCGGTAAGCAGTCCGCACAGGTGCTGCATGGCTGTCGTCAGCTCGTGTCGTGAGATGTTGGGTTAAGTCCCGCAACGAGCGCAACCCTCATTTTTAGTTGTCATCCTGCTTTCGGGCAGGGACCCTCTAGAGAGACTGCCGGTAATAAACCGGAGGAAGGTGGGGACGACGTCAAGTCATCATGGCCCTTACGTCTTGGGCTACACACGTGCTACAATGGTCGGTACAGCGGGTAGCGAAACCGTGAGGTGGAGCCAATCTCTCAAAGCCGGCCTCAGTTCAGATTGCAGTCTGCAACTCGACTGCATGAAGGAGGAATCGCTAGTAATCGCGGATCAGCATGCCGCGGTGAATACGTTCCCGGGCCTTGTACACACCGCCCGTCAAGCCATGGAAGAAGGTAGCGCTCTAAGTCGTGATGGTAACCCGCAAGGGAGCCTAGCGCCTAAAGTGAGACCTTTGACTGGGGCTAAGTCGTAACAAGGTAGCCGTACCGGAAGGTGCGGCTGGATCACCTCCTTTCAAGGAGTAAAAAAAATAAGCTGGTGTTTGTGATTGGCGTCACCCTGAGTTTATCGAAGGGTGACGGTGATATGCGAATACCGCTGAAAAAGTTAACCGTCCCGCTTCCCACGCGCTCTCTGTCTACCGTAAAGATTTTTCTCGTCATGCTGAGCCTGTCGAAGCACGACGGTGTCAGGAATCCGAATAGATTCCCGGAAAGCCGTCACTCTTCGATAAACTCAGGGTGACGTTTCACCCAAGATCAGCCCCAGAGGCGGATCAGTTTTTTGAAATGATGATAGATAGATGGGTATCGAGCTTGTCGTCTTAACTCAAGTGAGATGACAAACAACGATACAGCAAGAGAACCTTTTTAAATGTAAGGTTAGCACACTGCTGGACTTTGTGTATGAATTGAAAAATCAGGACATAAAGCGAGCAAGGGTGCACGGAGGATGCCTTGGCATCAGTCGGCGATGAAGGACGTGATAAGCTGCGATAAGCTTCGGGAAGGTGCACATGACCGTTGATCCGGAGATGTCCGAATGGGGAAACCCGGTACGCTTTGGCGTATCATCCGGCGCTGAATACATAGGCGCTGTGAAGCGAACGTAGTGAATTGACACATCTTAGTAACTACAGGAAAAGAAATCAACCGAGATTCCCTGAGTAGCGGCGAGCGAACGGGGAAGAGCCTAAACCGGGTTTATCCCGGTGTTGTAGGGCCGGCCATATGGGAGTTACAAAATATTTTTCTAGCGGAAGCGATTTGGAAAAGTCCACCATAGACGGTTATAGTCCGGTACGCGAAAGGAAAATGTCTCCCGGCAGGTTCCTGAGTAGGGCGGGGCACGTGAAACCCTGTCTGAACCTGGGAGGACCACCTTCCAAGGCTAAATACGAACTGATGACCGATAGTGAACCAGTACCGTGAGGGAAAGGTGAAAAGAACCCCGGGAGGGGAGTGAAATAGTACCTGAAACCGTGTACCTACAAGCGGTCGGAGGAAGGACTTGTCCTTCTGACGGCGTGCCTTTTGTTTAATGAGCCAGCGAGTTACTCGTATGCAGCAAGGTTAAGGGCCTCAGGTCCGTAGCCGTAGGGAAACCGAGTGTTACAAGCGCGATTTTAGTTGCATGCGGTAGACACGAAGCCGGGTGATCTATCCATGGCCAGATTGAAGCGGGGGTAACACCTCGTGGAGGATCGAACCAGTTAGGGTTGAAAACCTATTGGATGAGCTGTGGATAGGGGTGAAAGGCCAATCAAACTCGGCGATATCTTGTTCTCTCCGAAATATATTTAGGTATAGCGTTAAGATAGTGTGCAGGGGGTAGAGCACTGAATGGACTAGGGGGCATACCAGCTTACCAAACCCAAACAAACTCCGAATACCTGTTACACGATTCTTGGCAGTCAGCCCGCGGGTGATAAGATCCGTGGACGAAAGGGGAACAACCCGGACCACCAGCTAAGGTCCCAAAGTCAATGCTAAGTGGGAAAGGATGTGGAATTACTTAGACAACCAGGAGGTTAGCTTAGAGGCAGCTATCCTTTAAAGAAAGCGTAACAGCTCACTGGTCAAGCGATTCTGCGCCGAAAATTTGCGGGACTAAGCATAGCACCGAAGCTGTGGGTGGCAAGAGTCGGTTATTAAGCATCTGAAATGCAATTCTATCCGCCAAAGGCGGATTGAATTTTGAATTTTTTTGCCAATGGAAATATTTTTAATTGTGCGCGAAGCGCCATACTAATAATTCAGAATTTAGAATTCATAATTCAAAATTGCGCGGATGCTTAATATCCGGTTCTTGTCGCGGTAGGAGAGCGTTCTGTAGGCCGTTGAAGGTGTCCTGTGAGGGATGCTGGAGGTATCAGAAATGAGTATGCTGGTATTAGTAGTGATAATGAAGATGAGAAAACTTCACACCGTAAGTCTAAGATTTCCTGAGTAAAGCTAATCTTCTCAGGGTTAGTCGGCCCCTAAGACGAGGTCGAAAGGCGTAGTCGATGGGAACAGGGTCAATATTCCCTGACCGGTATAAAAGCGTTATCACCGAAGGGGGGACGCAGAAGATAGGGAAAGCAGCCTGATGGACGTGGCTGT
Source organism: Fibrobacterota bacterium (assembly GCA_042567505.1). Classification (GTDB taxonomy): domain Bacteria; phylum Fibrobacterota; class Fibrobacteria; order UBA11236; family JADFYW01; genus JBHPJW01. The sequence continues at coordinate 9,122 of JBHPJW010000001.1, read as the reverse complement.
TTGGAAGCGTAGGGTGTACGGTAGGCAAATCCGCCGTATATTACCCGAGACTTTTGAGGAAGCGCGCCGCTTGCGGCAAGCCAACTTTCCTGAATAGCTGCCGAGAAAAGCCTCTAAGGGAGTTTTTATGCTGACCGTATCGCAATCCAACACAGGTAGACGAGGCGAGTAGCCTAAGGTGTTCGAGATAACCATGGAAAAGGAACTCGGCAAAATGGCCCCGTAACTTCGGAAGAAGGGGTGCCCATTGTGGTGAAGGCTTCGCGCCGGAGCTGTAGTGGGCCACAGAAAATTGGTGCAAGCGACTGTTTACCAAAAACATAGGACAATGCTAAGTCGGAAGACGACGTATATTGTCTGACACGTGCCCGGTGCCGGAAGGTTAACAGGAGGTGTTATTTCCGCTTCGGCGGGGAGAAGCTCTGAATCGAAGCCCCGGTAAACGGCGGCCGTAACTATAACGGTCCTAAGGTAGCGAAATTCCTTGTCGGGTAAGTTCCGACCTGCACGAATCGTGTAACGATTTGCACACTGTCTCATCCATGGACTCGACGAAATTGCAGTATCGGTGAAGATGCCGATTACCCACATCTGGACGGAAAGACCCCGTGAACCTTTACTGTAACTTGACATTGGTTTTAGATTGCTTATGTGTAGGATAGGTGGGAGGCTTTGAATCGCAATCGCTAGGTTGTGAGGAGCCAACCTTGAAATACCACCCTTAGGTAATTTGAGATCTAACCATGGCCCGTGAAACCGGGTCTGGGACAATGTCTGGGGGTCAGTTTGACTGGGGCGGTCGCCTCCCAAAATGTAACGGAGGCATCCAAAGGTTCCCTCAGTGCGGTCGGTAATCGCGCGTAGAGTGTAAAGGCATAAGGGAGCTTAACTGTGAGACTGACAGGTCGAACAGGTAGGAAACTAGGGCTTAGTGATCCCGCGGTTTAGCGTGGAATTGCCGTTGCTCAATGGATAAAAGGTACTCCGGGGATAACAGGCTTATCTCCCCCAAGCGTTCATAGCGACGGGGAGGTTTGGCACCTCGATGTCGGCTCGTCGCATCCTGGGGCTGGAGAAGGTCCCAAGGGTTTGGCTGTTCGCCAATTAAAGCGGCACGCGAGCTGGGTTCAGAACGTCGTGAGACAGTTCGGTCCCTATCCGATGTGGGCGTTTGATACTTGAGGGAAGCTGACTCTAGTACGAGAGGACCGAGTCGGACGAACCACTGGTGTATCAGTTGTCGCGCCTGCGGCATCGCTGAGTAGCTATGTTCGGAAGAGATAAACGCTGAAAGCATCTAAGCGTGAAGCTCCTCCCAAGAATAGGTATCACGTGGGCCTCGAGCCCCCTAAAGACCCGTTCGAGACGAGGACGTTGATAGGTCACAGATGTAAGCTCTGTAAGGAGTTAAGTCGAGTGATACTAATAGGTCGTGTGGCTTTACCCTGGTTTTTCAAATCCATATACAGGACCAGCAGTTTGCTGGCCTTACATAAGGTTTATTGCAACCATCTGTCTATCGACTTGGAGTGACTTCTAGGAGTAATGGAGTATTGGGATCTGGTAAAAGAACCCATTATTCCAGTACTCCAACACTCCAATACACCAAATAATGACAAGTAACCAGAGATTCCTGGTGATTATTGCGGGAGAGCCACACCTGTTCCCATCCCGAACACAGAAGTTAAGACTCCCAGCGCCGATGGTACTGCGGTCTTTTGCCGTGGGAGAGTAGGTCGTTGCCGGGTTAAAAAACCACCTTTCGGGGTGGTTTTTTTTTGCCGTATTTTTTCCGGATTATCCGCGTTCAAGCAATTCAGCTCCAGGCTTTATCAGGCAGAACAGACACTGGAGGAAAAGCAGTGCAGAAATAAAAAAAAGAGGAAAAAAGCTATTTATAACTAAAAAAGTGCCTGAAACAATCCATTTCGATGTTTTTTTGATAACCTTATCCGTTTAAAGGCCTTTTCTCAAGAAAAAGTTAAAGTGTTAAACTTAAGTTCCGATATTAAGAATAAGGAAAATTTCGCATGTTTTTCCTCCGGGTCCAGGGAAGGAGCCGAAGTCAATAAATTACAAGGATGTAGAAACACTCGAATGGCCATTCGAAAAATCTTCTAAACTGCATCCCTAACATATCTGCGAACTGACGGCTGAAGATTACCTATCTGCTGTGTTTTTTTTATTTCAGTCCCAAGTGATTTCAATCGGTTACGGTTAGGATGCCCGCATATGCCCTTCAATTAAATTTATAGATGGAGATGTAAATAGCAAATAAATTAAAATGAACGCTTTATCATTGGCAGTTTTCTAGGCGCTAATCGGGCATCCTAAACGACGACAGAAAAAAGAGGCTTATTTCTCTTGCTTTACCAATCCCGGGTCTCCACCGTGTTTCTCGAACAGAGAAAAGTATTTCCTGGCGCCCCTGTTATCGGATAACTTCCGGGCCCATAACCCGCGATAATAATAGGCCATTTCTTTTTCCGGACACAGCTCCATTACTTTTTCACTGTTGGGACTGCCCCGCCAACCCTTGTCCTCCATAAAGTTGAGCTTTTCCAGGTTGAGCAGTAAATCGCAGGATCCGGGCAGTTTTTCAAGGGCCTCTTTGATTACCTGCCTGGCATCGCCGATTTTTTTCTGGGCAATCAAAAAGTCCGCTTTCGCCAGCCTGGCCATGGGATCTTCGGGATCTAATGAGTTGGCCCTTTTTGCCCATTTATGAGCTGTTTTTAGGTCGTTTCGCTTGAGGGCCAATTTTGCCAGCATTCGCGCGGCAGTTGTGCTCCTTGCCAGGTAGATGGATTTTTTCAGCTGGTCTTCAGCTCGGGCGTGGTCCTGTTTCATGATAGATATTTGGGCCAGCCCCAAATAGGCTTTTGCTTTCCAGATCGGGCTTCCCTGCTTGAGTTCGTTGAAATGTTTTGTGGCTGACGGGAAATCCCTCTGTTTGATCTTGGATTTTCCCAGGAAAAAAAGGGCTTCGGGATAACTGGGCTTAAGTTGAAGCGCAGCGCCGAAGGCATGTTCTGCTTTGGGATAGTCAGCTTTTTTAAAAAAACAAAGGCCATTCATAAAATGTAAGTAAGCATTTTTCCGGTTTTTCCTGATCAGTCTCTTCACCTTTTTGTGCACATGGGAAAGCCGGCCCTGGGCCAGTTCAATTTTAAGCAAGGATGTCTGAGCGCGTACATCGGCCATGTACTCCGGTTTATTAATAATATTGAGGGCCGCCCCTGTATTCTGCTTTTCCAGATACATGTCTGCCAGTATGACTGCAGACTCAAGTGATGGCTTTTTCTTATGCAGTTTCTTATATGCCTTAAAGGCCCTGTCCTCCCTGCCGGCTTGCCTCAATATCCCGGCATACCGCATTTGCGACCTCACTGATAACCCGGCCTTGATTTGGGAAAAGACCTTGAGCGCCTTCTTCATCTGTCGGCCGTCATAATATAAATTGCCAAGGGACTCCAGGTATGTTGGATTATTCCGGTCATACTTCAGGGCCTGAAGGAGATGACTTTCCGCCTCCTCAAGCCGGCCGTTCTGCAAGGCAATTTCGGCCAGCTCCGCATGTACTTCAGGCTGTTTTTTATTTTGGATGAGACAATCATTCAGCAATTTTTCCGCCGCCATCCATTCACCTGTGAGGATCTTTATCCTGGCGAATTCGAGCTCGGCCCGGCCAGTTTCAGATCCCAGGGAAAGGGCTGTCTTTAATGCTGTTCCGGCTTTCTCAAGTTTTCCGGTTTCTTTCAGGGCAATTCCGTAGTTCTCCCATATCTCACTGTCATTAAGGACCTTGAGCACCACCCAGCGGTATAAGGCGGCTGCGGCTGAGAAATTCCTTTTATCATATTCCCTTTTTGCCAGCACCTGGGCGGCCTCAGCGTGGCTGGAGTCCAGGTTGATTACGTCCTGATAGGCTTCGGGCAGGCTCATGGTACTCTGGAGTTTCTTAATCAAGCGTAACTTTGCCAGGGCAAGGGCCAGGCTTGGTTTTAGATTAAAAGCAATCCGGTAGGCCTTCAGGGCATCAATCCTGTTTTTCCTTGATGACTGGCAGTCACCCAGTAGTTCCCAGGCTTCCGCCACATCGGTTATTTTTTCCAGTCCGGTTTTCAGGTGTTTTATGGCCTTGCGGCATTTCCCGGCCCGTGCCTGTTCCATTCCCCAATAGAGATTGGCCTCTGCATCCCGGGGACTCGATTTCAGGACCTTTCGGTACAGGGATTCCATTTTTGAGGTGTCGCCCCTGGCCAGATACGCCTTCGCCAGAGTTTTTTTATACTTTTGATTTCCAGGAAATGCCTTTTCCATTTTTTCAAGTACTCGGAAGCTATTTTCCCGGTCCTTTGCCTTTTTGTGCAGGAAATAGAGTTTAGGCAATAATTCAGGCGTGGGATTTGCCTGATAATATGTTTCCAGAGCTTTCGCGGCTTTTTTATACCTGCTTATTTTTTTATTGGCCGTTGCCAGATACTTCTTTACTTTTATCGGCCTTTTTCCGGCTTTTTCGAGCATTTTTGCCGCTGTATTCCAGTCCTTTTCATAATAAGCTATCATTCCACGATAATACCATGCGCGTGGAGAGGGCTTTACCGCAGTCACCTTATCCAGAATCCTTTTAGCATCTCTTTTATTTTTCTGGTGGAAGAACAGGACGCCCAGATCCAGGGATTGTTCTGCGGTCTTGGGGAAGAGCCGGAGGAGTCTTTCCCCATACCCTTCCGCCCGGCTCGCGTTTTTTGTGCGCACATACGTTTTCAACAGAAGAAATGATCTTTTTTCGTCCAGTCCTGGTTTTAACTCCGGATGTTCAAGGAGCTTTATCACGGCTGAATAATTCTTAGAGATGTATTCCAGCCTGGCTAAAGGATAGGCGTATTTTTTCTCTCCCGGTTTAAAACCCGCCAGGGACCTGAGCTGTTCGAGGGCTCCCTTCCTGTTTTTGCTGGCCCGATATACCTTATACAGCGCGTACGCTACCTGTTCATCCAGTTTTTTTCCGGTATTGGATACCTCAAGGTGCTTTCCGGCCTTCTTGAGCTTTCCTCTCTTAACCAGCAGCAGTCCGAGTTCTCTGTGATATTCAAGGTCACCTTCGGATACTTTTACCAGCTGAGAAAGTGCGCTTACCATACGGATGGTGTCTCCGGTCTGCTTCACCAGCTGATAAAACTCCTTAAGGGCCTTTTTATCCCGGGGCTTTTTAGCTAACCAGCGTTCATATTCGCTAATAGCTTCGCGGGCTTTGCCCATATCCTTTACTGCCTGCGCCAGGGCCAGTTGGTAATCTTTATATTCCGGCTTGAGCTTGACTATTTTCCGCAGAAACAGGTGGGCTTTTTCCTTCTGGCCGGTCTTCCTATACAGCTCAAAGGCTTTTTCCAGAGACTCGAGGTCCTCAGGCGTGTCTTTGAGCTTGAGCTCGTACACGACCAGGGCTTCTTTCAAATGACCGGATTTCAGAAAGGATTTCACTGCCGAGGGCCATTCCACCACCAGACTGGTGTCCATTTTCATGAGCTTTTTCCATTCCCCGGAAGATTCCTTGTGTTTTCCATGCAGGGAATAGGCCCTGGCCAGTTTGGTACGTTCCTCCAGGTTGGGTGAGCTTTCCGCCAGGCGCGTAAAAACCTTCAGGTTATCCTTTACTTCCTCATCACTTTGAAGTTCCGAAGCATATCCCCGCAGGTAATCCAGGTTATCGGGGTCTAGGTCACATGCTTTTTTCAATTCCTTTTTGCCATCACCTTTAAATTCGGGCCGTGCGCGTATTTTACCAAGCCGGAACCAAATGCCGGCATTTTTGGGATATTTTACGGCGGATTTCTTCAACAGCGCTTCAGCTTCGGTAAACGATTTATCACTGTATTTGAGGTTGGCAAGTTTCAGGCGGTTTGAGGCGGATGTTTTGGGATCCAGGCTTATTAATATCTCAAGTGTGGTACCATAAGCGGCCCTATACTTTTCATTTTCCGCAATCAAAGGCAGGAGGAAATTGTATCCCTTCACCGATTCTTGATTGCGTTCTACCCAGGACAAGGCATGTTTCACTGCTGCTGCCGTATCTCCCTCCTCCAGGTCCAGTCTGGCAAGCTTCAACCACCAATCCCTGGTATTGGGATCAAGGACTAAAAATTTGATTATGGCTTCACGCAGCTTCTTTCTATCCCCCCCGACTTTTTCCAGGGTTATAATATGAATCTCCCGTATGTGGCGGTTTTTCGGGTCGAGTGCGAGATAATCCTGGGCCAGCTTTTCTGCCAGTCCGTATTTCTTCGCCTGGAAAAAGGTTAAAATGGCTGTGGTGTCTTTCTGAAGCAGGTTTTTATCCAGCTTATACGCCTCCTGGTAAAGTCTGGCCGCTTTGCCACGCTCGCCCCTTAGGGCATGACCTTTAGCGCACAGGGCCTTGGTGCGGCCGTCCGCGCCTTTGACTGCAGCCAGTTTTTTTATCAGGGAAAAATGCTTTTTTATTTCATTCTCTTGTTCTATAACCCGGGGCAGCAGGGCCTGGTAATCGCGGTTTTTCGGTTTCAGTTTCAATGCCCGGGACAGATGCTGATAGGCGGTTTTTTTGTCTTTTTCTTTTAGCAGCAATTTCGCAAGCCCGTACATGGCCTGGTGAACCGTTGAATCCCTGTCCAGGATAAATTCATAAGCGTCTTTCATGTCTTCTCTGCTGCCGGTCTTTTCAACCAGATCCATATATTTTTTCTGCAGGATCTTATCCTTGGAATTTTCGTCAAGCGCCTGCTGAAAAGCCTCCAGGGCTTTGTCGGTTTTCTTCAGCGATTGGTAGAGTTCCGCCAGTCTGGTTTTTACTTTGGTGTTGCCGGATTGCAGTCCAAGGGCGGTTTCATAAAAAATAACCGCTTCTTTTACCATACCTGCCGAATCAAGTTTTTCCGCCAGTTCCAGGTTGTATTCATAATGGGAGGCGAACATAGGGGCGTATCTTACCGCATGGTCCAACAACCCTCCTTTGAGGAAGGACATCACTACCGAGGAGTCTTTTCGAGTGAATGCCTCATCAATTTCCACCAGCGCCTTCCATTTACTTGCAGAGGCTTTATAATTTCCATTGAGATAATATGATTTTGCCAGTTTCATGCGTTCGTCTATGTTCGGTGAGTTCCCGTCCAGAAACTCCAATAATTTCAGGTTGTCCTTAAGTCCCTGTTCGGTTTTTATGGATCGGCCGTATGTCCGGGCATAGTCGAGGTTGCCGGGTTTGAGTTTATAAGCTGTATCAAATTCTGGCTGTCCGGCATGTTCTTCTCCTGACCTGGCGCGTATCATGCCGAGCTTATACCAAACTTCAGCATTATCAGGTGAAGATGAAGCAGCTATGGTAAGCAGACTCTCTGCTTCCGCCCATTTACCCTGGTTGTATTTCATCAGTCCAAGGTCAGTAATGGCATGTCCATAAGTTCCGGGCTTGAGGTTTGCCAGTTTTTCCAGGGCCAGGGCGTGGGTGGCAGCTTCTTTTTCTTTCCCGGCCACCAGAGGTAAGAGGAATTTATAACCCTCCAGGGATTCAGGATTTCGCTGCACCCAGGTTTTCGCATTTTTCAATGCCGTAGTAGAATCTCCGGCTTTCAGGTCGAGCTGGGCCAATTCAAGCCACCAATTTTTGTTTTCAGGGTCAAGTTCCAGTAGCGTCTGCATCGCTTCGCGCAGTTTTTCTCTATTTTTCCCGCTTTCCCGGAAACATTGGATCCTGAGTTCCCTTATTTTTAAGTTTTTTGGCTTGAATTCCAGGTACTTGTCAGCTAATATAGCCGCTATTTCGTATTTTTTTTCTTTGAATAATACGGTAATGGCAGTGGTATCTCCCATTAATAATGCCGGACTTATCCTGTGGATTTTCTGGTAATGGGCGGCGGCCTTTTTCATTGTTTTCTTATCCCCGGGTTTGGAATCAAGCAGATGACGGTAGACCTCAGATAGGCCCATCAGTGCTTCTTTTCCGTCCGGTTTAACCTTAAGCGCTTTTATCAGGGCTTTTTCCGCGTCTGTAAATTTGCTTTTTTTAATTAATTCATGACCCCGTTTGTGCCATGTGGAATAATCCTGGGGTGTGCTTTTCGTTGGAGCGGCCTGAGAAAATGACAGAAATAGGCAAAAAACCCAAAAAATAGAGTGTCTGGTTTTTTGCTCAGTTCTCATCAAAGACATGTTCTTAATTCTAATCAATATTGGTGTTAATCGGATTATTACCGAATAACTATTAATAATAAGTTCTGGCTGATTAGGATTGAGGTGGGAGGGTTTACTCGAAGTGACGGGAATCCAAAGCCTGTTTTCTCCCGCACAACTCACAACTTTATATCTTTCCATCACCATGAAAAAGTCCCAAAAAGTCCAGTTTATAATAAAGACCCTGGATGAGCTTTTTCCCATACCCAGGATTCCGCTGCGGCACAATGATCCCTATACCCTTTTGGTGGCAGTGGTGCTTTCTGCGCAGTGCACAGACAAGCGCGTGAACCAGATCGCTCCAAAACTGTTTGCCAGGGCTGATACGCCACGGAAAATGAAAAAAATGACACCCGGGCAGATTGAAGACATTATCCGTCCATGTGGCCTTGGTGCGGCCAAGTCAAAGGCAATTCATGGGCTTTCCTGCTTACTGGTGGAGAAATTCGGGGGGAAAGTGCCCGACAATTTCAAAGATTTGGAGGATCTTCCCGGGGTAGGGCACAAAACTGCCTCAGTGGTAATGAGCCATGCTTTTGGCGTTCCCGCGTTCCCTGTGGACACCCATATTCACAGGCTCATGCACAGGTGGGGATTGTCCAAGGGCAGTACCGTGGAGCAGACCGAAAGAGACTGCAAACGCCTGTTTCCTGAGAAATTATGGGAACGGCTGCATCTCCAGATGATATATTTTGGCCGGGGACATTGTCCGGCCAGAGGGCATGATGAGGATAATTGTCCGATATGTGGCAAGATTAAGTGAAATTGTCCAAGGCGCCGCAGTTGCGTTGTGAGGAATCATTAGTCATTAGGTCATTTGCGTGGGGCTTCGTTCCATAAAGGAACTTCGCCCGCACGCGTCATTAATTGAAGATAATCTCCAACTTATGACCTAATGACGTGACCAGTTC